>CAYNBG010000052.1:0-6697 GCA_964395495.1 uncultured Staphylococcaceae bacterium | reverse complement strand
TCTGATGCTTTTAAAGTTGAAATAACTTCTTTTTTAGAATTTAAAGTATTGATTTGTAATGTAGAATAGTTAACCTTATCACCTACGGAATAAGATGTTTTAATACTGCCATCAACAATACTGATAGATTCTACTTTTTTAGATGTGTCAATGTCATTATTACCACAACCTACTAACGAGAGTAAACCGATTGTAGACAATATAATGCTTGCGTATTTTTTATTTCTCATAATAAACTCCTTATAAATATATATTTCCAATATATAAGACGAAATATAGTACTAATTTTATTTATAATTTTAATTATATATTCGCACATATAGTATAAATGAGGGAAAATATAATTTCAACCTATATTAAGAAAGCAATATATATATATATATATATATATATATTGAGTAAAATGATTGAAATAGTAGAGATACAAAATGTAAAAAAATGTATCTTTTTTCTTGACATAAGTTTTTTTATTCGCTATTATATTGTCATAAAGAAACAAAAAATTTAAATTTGTTTCTGGAATAGGGGATTAAATTTTATGAAAAAAACAACATTAACATTAGCATTAGGATTATTAGGAGTACCACTTATGATGGGATCATGTTCTGCGGGTGGAACAAGTGATTTCCATGTATATAAAGAAAGTACTAGTTTTACTGCAGTAAGTGAAGAAAAAGGGAGCAGCAATAAAGTATATTTAGCAACAGTTTCTTTAGATAATAGAAGCAGTGGTACAATTACTATCAATTCTAGCGATTTTAAAGCTGTTGTTGATGGAAAAGAATATACATGTTCATATTTTGTATTTGAAAGAGCTTATGAAGGCGATAGTAGTGGTTTCCAAACATATTATGTTGCTAAAAAAGGCACTACAAAAGAAGTTGTTAAAAGTGATACAGGAGATACTGTTAAACAAGAAAATGTAGATATCGCATTTAAATTAGAAAGTAGTTCATATACAACATATGACTTATTATACAAAGGCACATCATTAAAAGCTTTTGGAGCATAGTTATAGGAGGATAAATTTATAGAAAGATAAAATTAAAAATCCTACTCGAAAGGGTAGGTTTTTTATATTGAAAACTGTATGTTTTGCTAGTTATTTTTATTATTCTATAGATTTTAATGATTCATTCATATCTACTTTTTTAATCTTTCTTTTTGTCATTAAAATTACAATAAATACAAATATTAAAGAAATAATAAATGCAAGAATATAAGAATACCAGTGAATATCTTTTATTGCACCAAAATCTAACATTGTAAATATAATATGTAAGAATAATATAGCTAAAGGAATACCTGAGATAATACCAATAAGAGACATTAAGACTATTTCTCTATATATAAATCCATTGACTTCATTATTCACATATCCTAAAACTTCAAGAGTTGCTATATCTCTAACTCTTTCTCCAATATTCATTGTAGTAAGGTTATATAAAACTAAAATAGATAAGGCCATTGCAAACAAAACAATAGCTAATGATATTAATTTAATTGTATCCATGTTTTCCATTTTAAAACCAGAGACAACTATACCTTGAGAGGAAATATCATATAAACCAAGTCCAGCCATAACAAGTATAGTAGATCCGCAAATTGAAACGACAATCATAAAGAATCTACCTTTAAATCTGAATGTATTTCTTAATGTAGATTTATATTTAAAAGATAACTTTTTCCATATGAATTTTATTTTTTCCAATAATATTTTTTTACCTGGTTTAAGTGATTTTTGTAAAAATAATGATGCAGGAATTTGCTTAACTTCTTTATATGAAATTATAAACGTAATAAGTAAAGTAGCTATTAACATTCCTAAAGATGAGTATAAACCTAAAGTCAAACTAATTGTTTTAGTCATAGATGGTAAAAAGAATAAACCTGCAAATGCTTGATATACAATTTGAGGTAAAAATGCTATACCTAATACTAAACCTAATAAACATCCTAAAATAGTAAAAGAAGTGGTAAATAACATATATTTTGAAATGATAGAACTGTTTTTATAACCTAATGATTTTAAACATCCTATATTTTTTCTTTCTTCGTCTATTAGTCTAGTAATATTAGTAAAACATACTAAAGCAACAACAGCTATAAAAAATAATGGGAAAGCTAATGTAATAATAGTAACTTTATCTGTTAATCCTTTTAATGTAGCGTATCCTAAATTTTGTTCTAAATTTAAATATGCATAGTTATCTTCACTATATTTTTCTTTTAATGTAGTTATATTTTTATTTACTATTTCGATATAGTTATTAGCAAAATAACTAGATGTATTATTGCATTTAATATAAATATCAGTAACAGGAATCATCAAAGAAAACATACAATAATCTTTAGAGAAATAAATAATAGTATCTAAATATTCCTTGCTAGTTTGATGTACATCTCCTTGTTTAGATAAAATTAAAGGATTCGATATAATCCCTTTAATTGTAAATTCCATACCATATAGAGTAATTTTGTCATCTATATTTCTATTTGTTATATTTTGAGATGATTGTTCGATACATACTTCATTATTGCTAGTTGGAAGACTACCATCTAATAATTCTAATTTATTTACATTACTAGAAAAATCGTAGATATAAAATCTACTTTTTTCATTATTTATATCTAGCATTGATAAAGATTGTATATCTTCAACAAATGAATAGGTTTTTATATCTTCTATTTCTTTGGCACTAAAACCTGTGATAGATTTACTTTTTAATACAATATCAGGAACATTACTAGATATAAAATATTCATCTACAGAATTATTAACTTTAGGAGATATACCTCCAAGTCCTGTAACAAAACATATACCAATAGTAATAATAAGTAACATAGCTATAAATCTAGCTAAGTTAGATTTAATCATTCTACCTAATTCTTTATAAAATGTTTTCATATTACCAAGAAATCTCCTCTACAGATTTAGGATGATTGTTAAATTCTTCTTTATTGATAGTTCCATTTTTAATATATAAAACATGATCTGCAATTTCTTTTATAGAACTATTATGTGTTACAATAATTACTGTTTTTCCTTCTTCTTTTACTAAATTAGTTAATAATTTTAATATAGATTTACCAGTTTCTATATCGAGTGCTCCAGTAGGTTCATCACATAATAATAATTTAGGATTTTTAGCAATTGCTCTAGCGATTGATATTCTTTGTTGTTGACCACCTGAAAGTTGAGAAGGGAAATTTTCTTTTTTATCTTCAAGCCCTACAAGTTTAAGTACATCAATTGGTTTAAGCGAATCTTTACATATTTCTATAGCTAATTCTATATTTTCATATGCAGTTAAATTAGGCATTAAATTATAAAATTGAAACACAAAACCGACATCATTTCTTCTATACAATGTTAAATCTTTATTGCTTAAACCAAATAGAGATTTATTATCTACAACTAAATCGCCTTTAGTAATATAATCCATTCCTCCAATCATATTTAAAAGAGTAGTTTTACCAGCTCCAGAAGGTCCTAAAATTACAACTAGACTACCTTTTTCAATTTTAAAATTAACATCTTTTAAAGCTTCAGTAATAACTCCGTTTACATTAAATGTTTTACATAAGTTTTTTGCTTCAATATACGCCATAAAATAACCTCATTTAAGTTTGATATATACATTTTATATGTATATAATAAACGTTGTATATTATACCAACACAGTGTTGGTCAATCAATCAACAAAATATATTAAAAGTGTTTATTAATTTAGGAGAAATATATGGTTAAAAAAGATGCTAAAAATGAATTACAAAAAGCTTTAGTAAAATTATTAAAGAAAAAGAAATTAGAAGAAATAAATGTAAAAGAATTATGTCTTTTAGCAAATGTAAATAGAGCATCTTTTTATGCTCATTATAAAACTATTTTAGATGTATTTAATGACATAAAAACAAAAACAAATGAACAATTGGATGAATATTTAACTAAAGTAATGTCATTAAATACATCTAAAAGTGTAGAAGAAGTTATTTCTAATATATTATTAAACATAAAAGAGGATAAGAAATTCTATGATATTATTTTAGTTTCTAAAGTTAATACAACTTTTAGAAATGAGGTGTTTTATCATATATTTTCTAGACTTCACTTGCTTAAAGAACACTCTAGTGCAAAACAAACATATAACGATATATTTTTATTAAATGGATCGATTGGCATTATATACTATTGGATTGATAATGATTTAAAAGATGATGTTAACATACTTACTAATTTAATAATAAATATGGCAAGTGATACTTTAAAATTACAAGATAAGCATTAACCGATAAATTTTTTATTATTTTCTTATTATCTTTTATATATTATTTTATAAGCAAATTTTATGAAAAGCAGGACCATTAAATATAAGGTTTATTCGCTTTTAAAAAATGTGTTAAAATTAAATTAAAATGAAATCGTTATAAATCAGAAAAAATTATTTTTTTATACATTATGTCATTAACATTGGGTAGTGGAAATACAGATAACTTTACTTTTGAAGATATAGAAAAGCATAAAAAACTCTATATAAATAGTAATAATATTGAAGGTAGAACAACTACAGTTCAAATTGAAGATGCTGATGATGTAGCATTATTAGATGATGGCATTGTTATTTATAGCGGAGCAGCAAACGTAACATTAAGGGCTGCTGGAACTGATAAAATTTCTACTTATAATGGAGAATAATTTATAAATTAATATTAAAAATAGATGAATAATTTATTTTTTTTATTGCGGATTATTAGGAAAAATGTGAAAAGTAACTTCAAAAATATTGGAAAAATGTGAGAATATTATTGAAAATTTAATGAATTTTGTGAAAACTCATTTAAAAAGAAAATTTTATCGATGCTTTTAAAAGAAAAATAAATGATTATTTAATTAAACGAAAAAAATCGAATAATAAAATGCCGTTAATTATTAAAAGGGGAAGGCAAATTGGAAAGCTGAATAAATCTTGCATTTTGCAAATGATAATTACAAAGAAGTAATTAATATAAATTTTGTTGAACAAAGTAAATTTAAATACATTTTTGATGATGGGTATGATGTTGATAAAATCATTAAAAATATATCTGTTATTGATAATAGTTTTAAATTTATTCCAGGCAAAACATTAATCTTTTTCGATGAATTGCAAGATTGTCCTAAATGTGTTACATCTTTAAAATTTTTCAAGATTGATGGAAGATTTGATGTTATTTGCTCAGGATCACTAATGGGCATTAATTATGATGAAATAGAATCAAATAGTGTCGGCTATAAAGAAGATTACGATATGAATTCTATGGATTTTGAGGAATATTTATGGGCGAAAGGTTATGATGAAAAATTTATAGATGATATTTATAAAAATATGTTAGAAACACGACCATTATCTAAGTTAGTTATGAATGTTTTAGAAGAAAATTTTAAAGAGTATATAATTCTTGGTGGTATGCCAAAAGTGGTTGCAACATTTATAGAAAATAAAAATTTTAGTGGAATATTAGAACTTCAAAGACAATTATTATTAGATTATGAAGAAGATATTACAAAATATGCTTATGGACTTGATCAAGGTAAAATTTTAAATGTTTATAATAAAATATCTGTTTTTCTAGGCAAAGAAAATAAAAAATTCCGAATTAGTAAAGTTAGCGAAGGAGCAAGAAACAGAGAATATGTAGGAGTTGTTGATTGGTTAAATAGAGCTGGTATTATTAATATTTGCTATTGTATGAATGAAGTATCTTTGCCATTAAAAGGTAACTATAATCCTGATAACTATAAAATATATTTTAAAGATACTGGCCTTTTAATAGCTTCGTTAGATGATGAAGTTCAGGATGATTTAAGAGCAAATAAGAATTTTAATACTTATAAAGGAGCAATTTATGAAAATATTGTTGGAGATATGCTTGTTAAAGAAGGATACCAGTTATATTTCTATAGAAATGAAAAATCGACTGTTGAGATGGATTTCTTTTTAAGAGATAGAGATTCTTTAATTCCAATTGAAGTTAAAGCAAGTGACAATGCTACTAAATCGCTTAAAAAAATGATTGATAATGAAAAATATAGTGATATAAAGTACGGAATTAAATTGTGTAATAAAAATATAGGATTTAATGGTCAATTTTATACGTATCCTTATTTTTTAACTTTTTTGCTTAAAAGATTATTAAAAGAAAAAAGTATTAACAATAAGTAGATATATGCTATTAAAAACTATATGTGTATGGTACAATATTACACGTTATAATTGAAAGGAGCATATTATTTATGAAATTAGCAGCTTATGTATTAGGTATTATATCAACAGTTTGTTGTTCAATAGTTCTTATTCCATTAGCATGGATGATTCCTATGGTTATTCATGTTAATAAAGCAAGAAAAGGTGAATGTACATTATCAACAGGATTTAAAGTTTGTTTCTTATTATTCTGTAGTTTAATTGGTGGCATTCTTCTTCTTTGTGATGATGAAAAATAGTTAAGTTAATATTTAAATAAATTAAAGACCTTTTAAAGGTCTTTTTATTTTAAAAATAGATACTAAATAAGTTTATTATTTTAATAGTGAGATGTATAATAAGAGTAAGGAAAATTTATATTTAAGGGAGGATATATTCTATGGATTTATACACAGCAGGTATAATCTTAATTGCAATATCGATGATTATAATGATTGTTTCTGTAGGATTAA
>CAYNBG010000051.1:0-6729 GCA_964395495.1 uncultured Staphylococcaceae bacterium | reverse complement strand
GGAGATACTACTTTAGCATTTAGAAGAATTGATCAAGATACTAATGGTGTTTTATATTATCAATCAGTTGATAGTATTCTTACTCCTAGTGGAACTGGTAAAAATAACGAAGCAAGTGATGATAATTGTAACAGTAAAAAATCGTAATATTAATGCTGTAAAATAAGGTAAATATATAATTTCACAATCACTTTTTTATATCACCATCATATAAAACATATTGTAAACATATTTTAATACTATATTTCTTTTTAAATTTTTACAAAGATTTTATAGTAAAGCTTTTATTTGATTTAACTTCTATCGGTATTATTTTTTTATTATTTCTAATTAAAAAATCTACTTCTGTTGATAATCTATTACTTATATCGTTTTCAATAAAAAAAATTTTATGTCCTTTACTAGGTAAACATTAAGCAAAAACATTTTCTACAAACAATCTTATATCAATATGCGATATATCAGTTAATATTGCATCATAAAAATCATTATCAACGAATTTACCATCACCAAAGCTTAAATTAATCAATAGACCAGCATCCATTAAATAAAAAAAGTAAAAAAATTACTTTAAAAAAATTCACAAAAACATCGATATTTACTTATTATATATATAAAATAGGATAACAATTTACAAAATATTAAAAAATGTAACATTTCCTATTGACAAGAGTTACATATATTCATATAATGTAAGTGTCTTTAAGAAACAAACTATTAAAAAATGTTTCTTGATTAAGTAAAGGAGATACAAATTTATGAAATTTAAAAAGAGAATGTTATTATTAGCATTAGTACCATTATCAATGGTAGGAGCTGTTAGTTGTGTAAATAATAATAATGGATTCGCAACTAATGTAACTCCTCTTAATGCAAAAGTTAACGATGACAATTTAACATCAGAAGGTTTAGCAAGAATTAAAGAAGAGCCTACTGATCAATCAACTGTTGATAGTTTTATTGATACTATCATATCTAAAGGAGCCGAAGCAATTACTGGTGGTATTCAAGTATACGCTAAATATGTTGTTTTAAATCTTTTAAAAGAATGTGGTCTTGATTTAAGAGATGCTACAACTAAAACACTTGAAAAGATGCAAACTCAACTTAACATAATAGAAACTAAGATTGATGCTATTGCAGCTAAACAAAAACAATATCATTCAGAAGATGTATTAAATGATGTATTAAAACCATTTGCTACTGCTAATATTAGATATATGGATTATGTTACAACTGGTTTAGCATATATTGCTGATCTTGAAAATAATTCTACTCTAAGCGAAGATGCAATAGAACAAAAAAGAATTAATGCATACAATGATGGTATTAAAGATTTATTATTTGATGGAGCATCATTTGCTACATATGTTACTAACTTAGCAGATTTGATTATTGAACCATGCCCATCTGCTATACAAAATGATATATTCTATTATTATGATACTTCATTAGGAACATGTGATAAATGGACTATTCAACATTATAAAAATGTTAAAAACTTTATAGCATATATTGATAGTACACTTATTCTTCTTTCTAACTTAGCTAAGTTCCAAATTTACTATAAAGCTAAAGATGCTGATGATGCTATGAGAAATACATACATTAAGCAAATTGATAACATGGCTAAAGCAGTTAATAAAGTTAATAAGATATTTGCTGATAAACTTGAAAGTATGCAATGGATTAAAGATGATTGGAATAAAGGACTTAATAAATACATTCCATTTGATAAATACTATTCAACTAGAGTTGCTACATTAACTCATAACCTTAATGAAACTAACCCTCGACAAGCATTATTATTAGGTTATTACAATGATTATGGTACAGTAGGATGTCACCAAGTAGCATATGCATATCAACCTAACCTTGATATAGTTGAAGCAGTTGCTAATGATTATAAATCATTTGCTGGTGATTATTGTTCTTCAACTTATAGAATTCAAGATTACCTTGCTGGTGCTGGATTTGGTAGCTGGAATGATGATGTATATCTTCAAGCAGCTGGATTATATGCAGGTAACTTCTATGTAGATAAACATGGTTTCTTACATGAAGACTTCGATTACTCAATTGCTTACTATGATCAAAAAGGTGAATATACTAGAAAGAATGCATATGAAGTTGTTACATATCATACATGGTATGGTGGAACTGATTATACTCAATTAAGAGCAAATGATACTAACTACTATATCTGTTTCGGTATTCAAGTAAACTATGCAACTAAGCTTGATGGATCATATGTACAAAAATATATGTGGGATAGAGAATTTACAGTTGAAGAAGCTGTTAGATACAAATATTACTATATGGATTTTGTTAATAAACCTGGTCCTATTGGATTCAGTTATATGTATTAATATAAATCTTAATATAATAAGTAAATAAATTTAAAAAGGAATTCAAATTAATGAATTCCTTTTTAATATTGAGTTTTAGTAAAATTTCCAGTTGTACCGGAAATTTTTCTATAATTTTAAAAATATTAGGTTAAATAATTTTTATAAAAGAATATCTATTATTTAACTTTTAACACCTCTTTCAATCAATATGTAGCTTTATTTTTTCTACATTAAAATATTTTTAAACAATAAAATGCCACTTTCCTTAATATTTATAATTTTAAAATGTACCGTTTTCCCTAATATTTAAACTTGTAGAATGTAGCAATTTACTCTTTAACTTTAACATTTAATCAAGTTAAAATCATGATGATCTAAAGTTTCAATCAATATTAAAAGTTTAATTATTAATGAAAATATATGATAAAGTTCTTAGAATTTTTAATATTCTTTCTCCACATTTTCAATAAAGCTCCAAATAATACTTCAAAAATGAAACATTTTGTTATTTTCTTCTTCAAATTCCATAAAGAGGCAATCAGTCATTATGTGAAGTTTTTACATTTTTTAAGTTTGTCTTCTACTGTCCTTTTCATAAAAAAATCCTCCAAAATATGATACTTTTTTAATCAAAATTTTGGGGGGAAGTTTCATTCTTTATGGTGCGGGTAACAGGACTCGAACCTGCACGGTATTTGCCAATAGCTTCTAAGACTATCGCGGCTACCAATTACGCCATACCCGCACATTTAAGCAACCTAATAAGATAAATTAACTTATTTACGATTGTATTTAGTATTATATATAAAATAGGATGGATTTTCTACATAGAACATATGAATTTTTGAACATTTTTAATCAAAAAGTTAAATATGTTTTCAATACTATTGTATCTAGTTTTAATTACTAGATTAATGTTTTGACCTTGTTTTAAAAACTAGTAAACACTTGACAAATATATTTATAAATATTATATTTATAAAGCCGTAAAAGGAGAATTATTATGAATAGTAAATTTTTACGAGTTATCGCAGGTTCAATTGTAACCTCGATGATTGTTGGTGGAAGTTTATCAACTCTATATTTCATTAATTCAACAAAGACTTCTACTGTTGATAATAATGATTTTGAAGATGATGGAGAAGAATCAACAAGAACCGAACAGCAAATTGCCTTTGATAACGCAAAAGCTAAATTGGCAGAAAACTTAAGTTCTTCTAATTTAAAATTTAAAAACTTAGTCTTAAAAGTTGATGGACTAGGAAATAAAAATAACAATCAACTTGTAATGAATTTTGATGGTGCTGCAGATTATAAAGCATTCATTGACACTAGAAAGGATAACGATTCATCTAATGATGTCGTTGCAAAATTAACAGGTAAAGTAAATTTAAAATATAATGAAACATTAACAGAAAATTCTGTTAACACTATTCTTGATGAAAGCTTAACACTCAATTCAAATGGTAATGGCAAATTATATTTAGGTCTTAACTGGGCTGATAGCATTAATGGTGAAGAGGAAAGAGTTACTACTTATTCTGTTAGTGGTAAATTTTTAAATGATGTTTTAAATTTTATTCCAACATTAGAAACATTATTAAATTATGATTTATCTGCAGTAAACGATGTTGTAGATCAAATCAAAGGAATCGATATTTTACCTATGATTCCTGTTATTTGTAATGCTTTAATGTCATTCTCACAAGATACAGACGAAAATCAAACACCAGTTGAAGATGGAAATGGAAATAAGATTTATACATATAACTTAGTTGTTAAAGAAAATTTATTATCTTCAGTAGGAATTGCTCAAGATATTAAAATCACTTTAAAAGCTAATCAAAATGGTTTATTAACATATATTGGCTTAGATCCACTTACATTCAATGGTATTACAGTTTCTTTATCAAGCGATGCAGAAATGAGCTTAGATAACACTTATGTTGAAAATGATAATATGTCCGGAGATTATAATAATCTTGATTGCACTACCAATCTTTTAACAACTGTTACTTCTTTAGTTGATGAAAAAGTATTTGATACTAAATTTAACTTATCTTTTAAAGAAGATGTTAATGGTGTTACTAATGCTAATAGACAAATCACCGGTTCTTTAAAAGGAAATTTAAAGAATGCTACAAGTATTAATAATGGGGCTATATACGATATCCAATTAGGTGGAGAAAAAGATTTATACTCAAAAGTTAATGTTAGATATGCAGATAATAAAACATACTTTAATGTACATAATCAATTAGCTACTGGATATATCGAAGATTCTACAATCGATGATTTAGTTAAAAACATTGTTGGTACTGTTGATAACAATAATCAAGAAAGCACAAATGAATCTTTGGATTCTATTAATAATATTTTAAAAGATGAAGCAATCTATGACATTATTAATGGTAATTGGAATTCTTATAAAAAGATCATTAAGAATTTAACAGTTGATGGTGATCCTGAATCTGATTGTTACATGAATCTTGAAATAAGCGCTAAAGGCTTATATTCAAAATTATTAGATAAATCATTTACAATACAATTAGATTTATCAAATGGTAAATTAAATAGTTTAAATATTATTGATTTACCTATTAACGAATCTACTGATACAGAAGGTAAAACACATGTTAATTATGTTAGTTTTTCTTTATCATTAAATGATTATACTGAAACAGATATTGAAACAATTTATGGTGATTTAACAACATATACTAACTTTAAGATTGTTTCTCCAATCTATAACACTATTAGCAAAGTAGTTAATGATAAACAATTAGCTGCTACATATAGTTTTGATTATACAAAAGCTAACGAAACTACATCTTTAGTTTCAGCAACTGGTAATATCAATGCAGATTTAAATAATATTGACTCTATGGATTTTGGAGATAATGTTACATTTGATTCAGCAATTGATGTTATTAAAGGTAAAAATCTTGGTCAATACCAATTAGGTATAAGCGCTAATGTTAATGGCGTTCCTCATAATGCAACATTAACATATCAAAACCAAGGTTTATATTTAGATTACTATGGATATAGTGAAGCAAGTAGAACTAGAATGAGTTTAACTCAAGGTAAAATTTTTGATATTGTTGATTTTGCAACAAGTTTAACAAATTCATCAGATAGTTCTTCTACTACTACAAATCCATTTGGCGATATAAATTCTACATTAGGAGAGATTTTAAATCTTACTGATGGAAAGATTTGGACTATTTTAAATAGTCAATATCTTGATGAATTAAAAGATTATGTAACTATTAAAAATGGATCTAGTGAAGATTCTGTTGTAGTTACAATCAATACTTCATTATTTAATAAAGATACAACTGGTTCAATTAGTGTTGTTTTAGATACTACTACAAGTAACGATACTTCACTTCTTGCTATTAGTGCATCATATGTAGATAGTAATAATGGAATCTTTAACTTCTCAATGAACTTTAAAGATTCATATGATTTTACAATTCCTGAGGCCGAAATTACTTCTTACTATAAAGAAATGGATACAACAGTTGATAGTGTTTTAAACATTATCAAGGGAGTATCCACTTCCTTTAAAGTATCTGGTGATTTGGTTTCTCCCAGGCAATAACGAAGATACAACTAAATCAATAAGCCTTTCAGGCTGGGTTAATAATAGTGAAATCCCTACAAATGTTAATGGTAAATTAGAGGGTTCTTTTTCTGTTACTTCAGTATCTTCAGACAATACCTCTACAACAAATACCATTCAACTTAAAAAAGAAAAACAAGATGATGAAAAATCTATTATAAAGCTTCAATATAATGAATCTATTCAAGCTTATACTTACGATACTAGCATAGTTGGAGCATTAGAAGAATTTTCAAATGTTACCGAAACTAACTTAATTTATATCTATGTTAAAGACTATCTTCCTTTAATTAAAGAAATGTTAGGTAATACTGAAAATAAAGAAACTACTGATTATAAACAAAAAGTATTAGATTTCATCAACACTTCTTCTTTTGATATTAAAATAGAGAATAGTGAAGCCTATGTTTTAGACTTCACTATTTCTCCAAATAGTGAAAATCCTACTAAAATGTCAATTAATTTAAATCCTAGTGATACAACTAGTATTGTAGATGTTATTGTTAAAGACTTTACATATTCAAATTGTACTGGTAATGTTACATTTTCTTTACTTAAAGATTTTAACAATGATAATTCTACTTCTTTTAAGTCTACAGATGATATTGGCTATGTAGATTTAACTACTCTTCCTTTATTAACAAAGATGGGTATTAAAACTACAAATAGAAGAAAATACGAAATGGAAGGTACATTAACTGCTAAAACTAGCGGATTAGCATCTTTAGTTGTTGATGTTGATATTAATCC
>CAYNBG010000050.1:0-6736 GCA_964395495.1 uncultured Staphylococcaceae bacterium | reverse complement strand
TATACATATTGGTATTATACAGATAGTGATAGATCTACTTCTTTAGATGATTGTGCAATTGGAACATTTGCTAATATGGCTGCAGCATTTTTATACGAACAAGATAATAATGGACATGATGCTCACACTTTAATTCATGAAACTGGACATATGTTAGGGTTAGATGATTATTATTCATATGATAGTATTGATTATGGATATTTAGGTGGTTTAGATATGATGGATTTTAATATCGGTGACCATAATGCTTTTTCTAAATATGCATTAAACTGGGTTAATCCTTATTTAATTAATTCAAGTTCAGGAAGAGTTACTTTAAAACCATTTGAATCAAGCGGTGATTGCTTAATTATTCCATCAAGTTATTTTAATAATTCTGCATTTAGTGAATATTTAATTATTGAATACTACACTCCAACAGGTTTAAATAAATTAGATTCATCTACTAACTATGGTAATTATCCAAAATTTTTTAGTGAATCCGGCTTATTAATTTATCATGTTGATGCTAGATTATATCAATATAAATATCAATCAGGTGAATATACATTAGGAAATGTATTAAGTTCATCATATACATCTATTCCTGAAACAAGCGGATATAACTATTATAGTGTTGCTAGTAGTAATACTCAATCATATCAAAATAATGGTAATGCGTTAGTGACATTATTAGGAAGAGATAAAGTTAGTTATTACAATAATACTAACGCATCAAACAAATCATTATTCAAACAAGGTGATAAGATTACTTCTTCATCATTTAATAAGAATGCGTTCTCTAAATTTAACACAGGATCTAGCATGAACTATACTTTAAATGTTGAATCTATTACTAATGAAAACGCTATCATTACTTTTAGTAAATAATTCACTTGAAACTTTAAAAAAGAAGTATAAAATATTTTTTTGTGAATAAATTTGTATTATTTTTTAAAAAGATTTTTGGACCTATAGATTTAACTGAAAATAAGCCATATAAAGCTATATTGCTTTTTGCATTACCTATATTTATATCAAACTTATTTCAACAAATATATTCAATAAGCGATGCAATTATTGTTGGTCAAAGCATTCCACAACAATTTGCTGGAATTAACGATACTAATCCTTTATCTTTTTTAGTATTACAATTTGCATTTGGTTGTACTGCTGGATTATCTGTTGCTTTAGCAAATAGATTTGGAAAAAAAGATTTTGAATCATTAAGAAAATCATTTGCCACTTCTATTATTATTGCTTTTATTTGTACTATTTTATTAACAGTTTTAGGCTTAGTATTTGTTAATCAACTATTATCTTTTGTAGGATTAAGTTTAGATAAAGATCCAGTATCGTTTAACGCTGCTAAAATATACATAATAGTTATATTTTCAGGAACTATTGCTCAAATATTTTACAATTTAATTGTTAATACTTGTAGATCTGTAGGTGATTCTATTACTCCATTATTATTTTTAATATTATCTAGTGTTATTAATATTATTTTAGATATTGTATCTGTAACATGTTTACCATCTACTGATTTAAAAGTATTTGGCGTAGCCTTTGCTACAATTTTTGCTCAAGGATTAAGTGCAATTTTGTGTTTTATATATACATTTAAAAAATATCCATTTTTAAGACTTAAAAAAGAAGATTTTAAAATTGATAAAAAAGATTTCTTTTACCATTTAAAATTAGGTTTACCATTAGGATTTCAATTTTCTATTTTAGCAATTGGCATTATAGTTATGCAAAATGCAATTGTAAGTTTTGATACAGGGACTATATCTTCAGTAACTGGTGAAGCTGTTCATTACGCACAAGATGGATATGGTGCAGCTTGTAAATTACAAAATTTCTTAACTACTCCTTATTCAGCTCTTGGTGCTGCAATGTTATCTTATAATGCTCAAAATTTAGGATGCAATAATAAAGAAAGAGTTAAAAAAGGAATTAGACAAGGCTATTTAATCGGCATTATTTCATATTTAATTGTATTAGTTATAGGTTTATTATTTACAATCAACGGATTCTTCTTATATTTATTCTTAGATTCTAATTCTATTACTAGTGAAACTATTAAATATGGTTGTTATTATTTATGGGTTTCTCTTCCTGGAGGTTTCTTCTTATTTACTTTATTATTTTTAAGAAATGCTATTCAGGGTTTAGGTAAATCATTATTTCCATTCCTTGCTGGTATTGGAGAATTATTTGCTAGAATTATAGCTAGTTTATTTATCGCTAAATGGTTAAATCCTTCAAACCCTAAATCAGATATCTCTTATATCGGTGTAGCCTTTTCTGATCCTTTAGCGTGGATTGTTGCTACTTCAATAATGATTATCCCTATTATTTATTACGTTAAAAAATTATTAAAAGAAGACAATTAAGAATTCAATAAATTGCCTACATCAAAATATAATTTATTTTTAATTGCTTCATTAATTAAATAATGTTTATTATTTTTTAAAAAATATATTCGATCATTAGTTATAATCATAATTTCAATATTTTTAAACTTTGCTACTTTTTCTTTTATAAAAGAAACATCATTATAAAACAATACTAAATATATATTTTTAGCATCATATTCTTTAATAACATCTATATTTTCTAAATTTATATCTAAAGATTTTAAATTAAAACTATCACCCAAAAAAATATTTTCTGTCGAATTATATGTAAAATTATATCGTTTTAAGTTGTTATCGTAATTGAAAGCAAAATACATTCCTAAATTTGAATAAAACTCCAAATTTTTATGTTCTTTGTAAAACCATGAATACTCTTCACCTATATTTAGTTCTTCTAAAAAAATATTCTCATTTACATTTAATGCTCGACTTAAACGATAGATATTTTTATATGGGGCATTATATAGTTTTAGATTTGATAAAGAATATTGCTTAAGAGTATTAATATTAATATCAGTAATTCTTGATAAATCTGTTAATTTTATCTTTTTTGTTTTACATAGCATTTTAAGCAATGTATCTTTTTTTGTTAATTTATTAAAAAAATCAATAATTTGAGAATAGTCCATTTGATGATAAACTTCATATTTTTCAATCATTAATTCTATAGGAAAATATAAAAAGATATAAGAAAAACTCTTTTTAAATTTATAAAAGAATTTTAAATAAGATTCAGCATAAAACCATGAGTCCATTATAAAATCAGAGTCTCTTAACGATATTTGATTTACAGAATAAGTTTCCTTGATATAATCTTCATTATCCTTATTAACATCAAATTCATTATTTTCAAGATCTTTAATAAATTTAGAATTAATAATTCTCTGCTCTATATTTTTATAATTATATCGGTGTTCAATACCATAATCTAATAAAAGAGACAATATTTTTATAATATCTTCTTCTTCAAGCACGCTTATCATTTTTCATTAAATCCCGAATTTTATCTTTACGAGATTTCCTCCCTTTATATTCAATTTCATAATATATTTGATTTGCTTTTTGCAATCTTTTTTTAAATTTCATTATATATTTTTCATCAGTCTCTTCATATCTAATAAACTTAATTCTATTAAACGATTCCTTACTTTTTAATGCAATTTGTATCCCTAATCCACCATTTAAATACAATTTTTCCATATCTTTATAAGAAAGATATCCTTCAACAAACATCATCGGAAATTTAAAATAAGCATCACCAGCTCTATATCCAATAATCACATCAAAGCAATTTATATCTATATAATACGATTTTACAAAATTTAACTCTTCTTGATACATATTTTCAATATATTCTTTTGCCTTTTTATGATGCAACAACACAGCTATCCAATTTAAAAAACTATATTTACTTTTATCTGTAAAATTTAAAATTTTTAAACCATCAATATCAAATTTATATGTATTAACAAAGCCAACATATCCACGCCTACAAGACCATTCTTTTGCTAATTCTTTATCATTTGTACAATAAAAAGCACTGCCATAATCGTTTTCATTATTAGCAAAAGGTGAATTAAATATTGGTTTATCTACAATGTTTTCACTACCATGATATAGCATAATTTCTTTCATAACTAAATTATAACATATTAAAAATAAAAAGTATATGATTATATACTTTTTTTAAAAAATATTTAAAATAAAAGGTTACTTTTTAAGTAACCCTGTATTTTAAATTTAACTATTCAAGCTCAAATGCACCTGTATATAATTGATAATAGTAACCCTTCTTTTCAATTAATTGATCATGAGTTCCTCTTTCAATAATATGACCATGGTCTAAGACCATAATAGCTTCAGCATCTTGAATTGTAGATAATCTATGAGCAATTAAGAAAACAGTTTTACCTTTCATAAGGTTTTCCATACCTTTTAAAACAATTGCTTCAGTTCTTGTATCAATACTACTTGTAGCTTCATCAAGAATTAAAACAGGACATTGACTAACTGCAGCTCTAGCAATTGATAATAATTGAGCTTGTCCTTGTGATAAACTTGATCCACTTCCACTAATATATGTATTGTATCCATCAGGAAGACGAGTAATAAAGCTATCAGCATTAGCAAGTTTAGCTGCTTCAATACATTCTTCATCTGTAGCATCAAGTCTACCATATCTAATGTTATCCATGATTGTACCAGAGAATAAGTTTGTATCTTGAAGAACAACACCTAAACTTCTTCTTAAATCTTTCTTTTTAATCTTATTAATGTTAATTCCATCATATCTAACTTTACCATCTGCGATATCATAGAATCTATTAATTAAGTTAGTTATTGTAGTTTTACCTGCACCAGTTGCACCAACAAAAGCAATCTTTTGACCAGGTTCAGCCCATAATGTAATATCATGAAGAACAATTTTGTTTTCAACATATCCAAAGTCAACATCAAACATTCTAATATCACCTTGAAGTAAAGTATAAGTAACATCTCCACTTTCTTGATGAGGATGTTTCCAAGCCCAAATTGTATGTTCTTTTCTATCACATTCAACAATGTTACCTTTTTCATCATATTTAGCCATAACTAAACTAACATAACCATCATCAACTTCAACTTCTTCATCAAGAAGTCCATAAACTCTAGTAGTTCCACCGATTGCCATAGCAATAGGATTAACTTGGTTAGCGACTTCTGAAACGTTATTTGTAAATTGTCTAACCATAGGTAAGAAAGAAACAATAACACCAATTGAAATTTGATCAATTCCTGTTAATGTTACATTTGGTAATGAATATAAAGCAAGAATAGTACCAAATACTGCAACGATAACATAAACAAAGTTACCAATATTATTCATAATAGGCATCATAATATTAGAGAATTTATTAGCATTTGTAGCAACACCTTGTAAATTCTTATTTATATTGCCAAAATCATTAATACTATCTTCTTCGTGGTTAAATGATTTAATAACTTTTAAACCATTCATCATTTCTTCAACATAACCTTCTTCTTCACCAAGAATTTTTTGTTGAGCCATGAAGTTTTTAGCGGATTTTCCACCAATCTTTTTAGTAACTAAAAGAATTAAAGCAGCACCAACTAAAACAACAAGAGTCAAATATAAACTTGATAATAACATAGTTATAAGAATACTAATAAATGTAATTGTACAAATTAATATAGTATTAATTGATTGAGTTAATAATTGTCTAACTGTATCAATATCGTTTGTATATACAGACATTATTGAACCTTTTTCATGTGTATCAAAGAATTTGATAGGTAAATCTTGCATATGTGAATAAACTCTAGTTCTTAATTCATGCATATACATTTGACCATATCTAGCTGTGATTTGAGAATATGTTGCTCCTCCTGCTAAAGAAACAATATAGAAACTTATCATCATAAGAAGATACATTACAAACTCATTCCAGAAACCATTATTATAATAACTTGTATCACTAATTGCTTTAGGAATAAGATTAATAACATTTTGAAGCATAATAGGAGCAACAAGTGAACCTAATGCTGAAAAGAAAACACAAATAATCGATATAGTTAAAGCGACTGGATGACATCTATAGAAATCAGATAAGCATCTTAATAATACGTTTTTATTTTTACTATATTTTATAACTTTTTTAGCCATATTATTTACCTCCAATTCTATTTTGAAGTTCATAAACTTCTTTATAAATTGCATTATTCTTTAATAATTCTTCATGAGTTCCTACTCCACTTATTGTACCATTGTCCATAACAATAATCTTATCAGCATCACTTACTGAAGAAATTCTTTGAGCAATAATAATCTTTGTAACACCTGGACATGATTTTCTAAGTCCACTTCTAATATAAGCATCAGTTTTAGTATCAACAGCACTTGTTGAGTCATCTAAAATTAATACTTTAGGATTTTTTAATAAAGCTCTAGCAATACAAAGTCTTTGTCTTTGACCACCAGAAACGTTACTACCACCTTGTTCGATATGATGATTATATCCATCATCAAATGTATCAATAAAACTATCAGCTTGAGCAATATGTGCAGCTTCTTTTATTTGATCAATTGTAGCATTTTTATTACCCCATCTAAGGTTATCTTCAATAGATCCAGCAAATAAGACATTCTTTTGAAGAACCATTGCTACGTTATCTCTTAATACTTTTAAATCATAGTCTTTAACATCTACTCCACCAACTTTTACAGTTCCTTCTGTAGTGTCATAAAATCTAGAAATTAAGTTAACTAATGTAGATTTACTGCTACCAGTTGAACCGATAATACCAACCATTTCACCTTCTTTAATTTCTAAATT
>CAYNBG010000049.1:0-6855 GCA_964395495.1 uncultured Staphylococcaceae bacterium | reverse complement strand
GATATATTTATGATCAATTTTAACTTTACCAAAACTACCTCTTTTTTTAATAGATAATGGTAAATGTCTTAATTTATTTTTAGTTAAATATATCAATGATTTTTCTTTATCTAGTTGTGTTATTTCTAAAACAACCTTAGAATGAATAAAATTTCTTTTATCAATTTTTTTGATTTCTGTAGTCAATAAAACTTTTTGTTTATCTTGTAAGTCCTTTGCATTTAAACAATCATATAACCAATTATCTATAACACTATGTTCTTTAAATTCAAAAATACCTAAAAATTCATCAAATGAAAAACTATTAATTTTAGATGTATCTTTTAAATCAAACCATTGTACTGTTCTTTCTTTATAATTAATTACGTAATTATAAGAAATCTTAAAATATTTGTTTATTGCTTTTTCTTCTTTTGCAATAGTCTTTCTTGAAACTTTAAAAAACACAATTATTGTAATTAATAATGCTAATATTACAATTACAACAGTAAATATAATAATATATTTTGGTTGTAAAATTTCTTCCATACTTAAAAAACAATTTCTCATACTTTAAGTATTATATACTTTAAGTATGGTGTTTATCAAATAATTTATATTTTAAAATGACCCTTTTTTTATTATAATAATCATTAATGGAGAAATACCCAAGTGGTTGAAGGGGTCAGTTTCGAAAACTGATAGTGGGTAATACCAGCCGGGGTTCAAATCCCCGTTTCTCCGCCAATTGAATTTGTTCTTAATTTAAAAACCAAAATTTAATTTAATTTTTATATTGATATTTTAAAAGAAAATATATTCAAATATAACTTTATAGATAAATCCTTATTAATATACAAGAAATAACATAATAATAGATTTAGTAAATCTAAATAATAATGTAAAAAATATTATAATTAGGAAATGAATTAATCTATCCTATATTAATATAAGTTAAAACAACTTTTAAAAAACCATATTAAAAGTCCACTATTTTTCAATATTTAAAAAAATAAACAATTTATTTCTTTACATTTTCTTTACATAACTTTACAAAATCAAGGTATAAAGCAAAATCTTAACAATTCATAATATTAATGTTGTTAAGAGGAGAAAGTTAAATGAAAAGATTAACAAGAAGTTTATTAATATTAGGAAGTATAGGATTATTAGCAAGTTGTAATAATGGATCAACATTTGATACTACAAAATCAATTGATTTATATACAAGAGATACAACAAGCGGAACTAGAGATGGTTTCTTTACAAAAATCGGAATTGAAAGTGCTAAATCATCAAGTAGCAAAAACCCAGACTATAGCGGTGATAATAGAATTAAATCAACAGTTGTCCAAGTTTCAAGCAACGCTGATATGTTAGTTAAAATTCAAAACGATACATATGGATTAGGTTATGCTTCACTTGCTAGCGTTGAAGAAGATACATCAGGTTCAATTAAGGCTTTATCTTATGAAGGAGTAACAGCTAGTGAAACTACAGTATTAGATGGTACATATAAATTAACAAGAAATTTCAATTATATTATTAGAAATGATTATGCTACAGATAGCGCAAAAGGTAAATTAGTTTCAGCATTCATTGACTATGTTTTCTCAAAAGATGGTCAAAGAGTTATGAAGGAAAATGATGGTATTTTATCTATTACTGGTCAAGATTGGTCTACATTAAGCACTAAATATGAATCAGTATTAAACGATACAACTTTAAGTTTTGAAATTAAAGTTGGAGGAAGTACATCTGTTCAAAAGATGTCTCAAAAATTAACATCTTCATTCTCTACATATATCAAATCTAAAAATGTTAAATTCACTCATAATCATGGCGGAAGCGGAGATGCATATAAATATACTCAAGGAGCTGATAAAGATGGGGTTAACGCATTAGATATCGCTTTCTTATCAAGAGAATTATCTGCAACTGAAACAGCAGCTACAGGAACATACGGAAAAATGTGTGTAGATGCAATTGTTCCAATTGTAAATAGTAAAAATCCATATACTACTACAACTGCTACTGAATTAGTTAAGATGTATAGTAAAGATGGTAAAACTGATGCAGGCGTTGAAGTTGGATCAGTTAGTAAATGGAGTGAAGTAATTCTTTAATTAAAATAATGAATACTTTACTGACAGAAGAGAAAATACTAAAGAATTCAAAAAGAAAAACATTATTGGACAAAATAATGTTCTTTCTTTTTTTATTCATTGCACTTATTTGTACAAGCATTATTATCATTACATTCTTAGTTATATTAATTAAAGGCTTATCTCCTTTCTTCAAAAACTATTCTACTGTTGAAGGAGAAACTTTAACTCCTAATTTTGGAACATTTTTATTTGGTCTAAACTGGAGTAATTATGGTGCATTATATCTATTAATTAATACAATATTTGCTGTCTTTTTATCACTTATAATATCAGTTCCTATATCTTTAATGACAGCTTTATTTATCACAAGAATTGCTCCTAAACCAATAGCAATAATATTTAAAAGCGGTATAGATATATTATCATCTATTCCTTCTATTATTTTTGGTTTATTTGGTCAAATGGTTATTTGTCCATTTGTTAATAATTTAAGCAATATATTTAATTATCAAACAATGGGTGGTAGCAGTTTATTAAGTGGTATCATTGTTTTAGCAATGATGTCTATTCCTACTATTACTATTGTTTCGATTACATCATTAGAAAGCGTAGAAAAATCATATGTAGAAGGTAGTTTAGCTTTAGGTGCTACGAATAGCGAAACTAATTTTAAAGTTATTTTAAAAGGAGCTACAAGTGGAATAATAAGCGGGATAATTTTAGGTATAGGAAGAGCATTAGGAGAAGCTACTGCTATCTCTTTAGTTATTGGTAATGCTTTATCTGGTCCTACATTTAATTTATTTGATCCATCAAGTACTCTTACCACTATTATGATGTTAGGATTAACTGAAGCTAGTGGACTTGCATACGATATGAAATTTACATTAGGAATATATTTAATGTTAGTTATTATCATTACAAATTTAGTTTTAAACTATATTAAAAATAAAATTACAAATCCATATAAACAAGATAGTAAATTAGTTAAATTTATTAAAAGTATAATCAGCAAAATCAAATTAAAACACCAATTAAATAAAGAGGGTAATAGCAATGAAAAATAAAGAAAACACTATGAAAAACCCTCTCAATACAAAAAGAAAGTTAAAAGACATATTAAGAAATGTACTTACTTGGGTATGTTCTTTGATCACATTTGGTTTATTACTTCACATTGTTATTTATATATCAATTAATGGTTTTTCTAATCTTTCTTGGGATTTTATAACTAGCGATTATAATGAAGAGAATTATCAATTACATTTAAGAACAGATTTTAAATTTGATGATGATTTAAGAACATTTGACTTTAAAGACAATTCATCAGATGTTAAAAAGAGTGAGATATGGGGTGTTTCTTTTAAAGAAACTAAAACAAACGAAGGTGAAAAAGTAATTAAAATTAACGAAATTTGTTCAAATAGTTATTTCAACGAATTATTAGATACCGATAATAACATTTTCACATTTTCTAAAGATACATATGTTTATTATTTATATGTAGTTGATTCAACCGGTGAAGAAATCGCTTGTAATAAAAAAGATATAGACAAATTTGTGTCCACATTAGATTCTGCTACTAATATCGATGCTATGTCACTTAGAACATTTGGAGGAGGTATTAGAAGTAGTTTATTAACAACATTTGCATTAATTGGATTAACACTTCTTATATCTTTACCAATTGGTATAGGAGGAGCTATATATTTCACACTATTTTCTAAAAATAATAAATTTAACAAAATAATTAGGTCATTTATAGATATGACCAGTGCTATACCATCAATTATATTTGGTTTTTTAGGTATTTTAATCTTTATTCCATTTATAAATACTGCTGCAGGAAGTAATGGAAGCAGTATTTTAGCATCAAGTTTGACATTAGCAGTTATGTTAATTCCTACAATTGTAAAAACTACTGAGGAAGCAATTAACGCCTTACCTAAAGGATACATGGATTCTTCTTTAGCTTTAGGAGCGAGTAGAACTGAAACAGTATTTAAACTTATTTTACCTAATGCTTTCCCAGGTATTTTAACTGCAATTATATTAAGTGTAGGAAGAATTATTGGAGAAAGCGCTGCTTTAATTTTTGTTTTAGGTACATCTTGTAACGACAATGTTATTTTAAATCAATCTGGTACAAGTTTATCTACTCATATATGGATGCTATTAAATAATAGTGAAACACCTAATTATTCTGCTGCATGTACTATCGCTTTAATTATATTAATCATTGTATTAATTCTTTCTTTAATTGCTAAATTAATACAAATAAAATTTGTTAAGAAAGGAGTTAAAAAATGGAAGAAGAAATAGTTTTTGAAGTAAACGATTTATGTTTATATTATGGTGAAAAGAAAGCTTTAAATAATATAAATATGAAAATTTATAAAAACAAAGTTACAGCTTTTATTGGACCTTCTGGATGTGGAAAATCTACATTTTTAAGATGTTTTAATAAAATGAATGACTTAATAGAAGGATGTAAAGTAACTGGTGAAATTAAATATAAAGGAAATAATATTAAAGATATAAATTCAATATACTTAAGAACAAAAGTTGGAATGGTATTTCAACAACCAAACCCTTTCCCTATGTCAATTTATAATAATGTTGTTTATGGTCTTAAATGCCAAGGAATCAAAAATAAAAAAGAATTAAAAGAGATATGTATTGAATCTTTAACTAAAGCAGCTTTAGTTGATGAAGTAAAAGATAGATTAAAAGATAGCGCTTTAGCTCTTTCAGGTGGTCAAAAACAAAGATTATGTATTGCTAGATGTATTGCTTTATCTCCTGATGTTATTTTAATGGATGAACCTACTAGCGCCCTTGATCCTATTGCTACTAGTAAAATTGAAGAATTAATAAGAGAGCTTAAAAAAGAATTCACAATTATTATTGTTACACATAATATGCAACAAGCTACAAGAATTAGCGATTACACTGCTTTCTTTATGTTAGGTGATTTAGTAGAGTATAATACAACTGAAGAATTCTTCTCTCACCCTCAAGATAAACGTAGTGATGATTATATTAATGGTAAATTTAGTTAAGGAGATAAATATGTATAAAGATGAATTAATTAACAATTTAAAATTAGATACGATTAGGATGATTGAATTAACATTTAATGATTTATTTAAAGCTTTAGATTCAATAAAGAAAGATACCAAAATAAAAATTAATGACGATGAAATTGATGAAAAATATGTCGATATTGAATCATTAGCTTTAAAAATATTATTAAAAGAGCAAATGTATAGTAAAGATCTTAGAATCGTTACAGGTATTTTAAAATTAGTTGATGATATTGAAAGAATCGGTGATCACTCTGAAGATTTAGTTTGGTGTGCATCTAAATTTACATTAGAAGAAAAACTTATTGATATTAAAAAATTAAACACTTTAACAGAAAGAATTAAAGATATGACAAGTTTAACTTTAAAAGCTTTTTTAAGTGAAGATAAAGATTTAGCTGAAACTAATATGCAAATTGATGATGAAATAGATTCTTTATATTTGGAAACTTTAGATGAACTTGAATCATTTAAAGATAAAAATGAATACAAAAATTTAATTATATATTCCACTTTAATTAGTAAATATTTAGAAAGAGTTGGTGACCATCTTGTTAATATTAATGAGTGGATTATATATATTAAAAATGGCGAATATAAAGGAAAAGTGATAATATAATACCGTATGAAAAAATTAATCTATTCAGTTGAGGATGATAAGGATATTGCTTATCTTATAAAAGTAGCCTTAGAAAATTCTGGATATGAAGTTGTTTCATTCGAGGATGCTGAGAGTTTTTTAAAAACCTTTAAAAAGAAGAAACCAGATTTAATTTTACTTGATATGATGCTTCCTAAAATTCAAGGTCATGAATTATTGAAGTATTTAAGAGAAGATATAACAAATAATGATATAGATATAATTATTGTTTCTGCTAATAAATTATTGGCTGATAAAGTTGATGGTTTAAATTTAGGAGCAGATGATTATATCGAGAAACCTTTTGAAGTTTTAGAATTGATTTCTAGAGTTAATGCAAGATTTAGAAAAAACAAATCACGTGTTTTTGAAATTAAAGATTTAGTAATTGATGAAGGAAAACACACTGTTTTTAAAAATAATATAGAGATAGAATTAACAAATACAGAGTTTAATCTACTTCTTCTTTTAGTTAAAGAAAAAGGTAAAGTCTTAAATAGAGACTATTTGATTGAAAAACTACGGGGAGAAGATGCTGCTTTTGAAACTCGTACAATTGATATGCATATTAAAAATTTAAGAAAAAAGTTAAATGATAGCACTCTTATTCTTACAATACACGGGGTTGGATATAAAATAAATGACTAAAAAGAAATTTATTATTAGTGAATCAATATTTTTTTCTTTATCTATTGCTATACTTTTAGGTTCTTATTTTCCAATCAAAAATAATCAAGAAAAAAATTCAATTAACAATTTAAATAACTATATATCTTTAATAGATAATATGTATTCAAACGATAATGAAGATGTTAGTAAAATAGAAAGTTCTTTTAAAGATTTATCTAACTATAGAATATCCTTAATTTCATATAAAGATGGTTCAGTTATTTATGATAATTATACAAACTACAATAAAGATGAAAATAGACTTGAAGAATTTATAAAACACCAAGATTCTAAGCCATACTACAAAGTATCATTAACTACTAATTTGAATACATTATACATAGTAAAAAGATGTACAAATAGTTATAACTTC
>CAYNBG010000048.1:0-6918 GCA_964395495.1 uncultured Staphylococcaceae bacterium | reverse complement strand
GAACTGTCAAAAGAGATTATAGAAAATTATGGATTAAGAGAATCAATGCTGCTTGCAGATTAAACGATATTTCATATTCAAAATTTATGCACGGATTAAAAGTTGCTAAGATTGATTTAAATAGAAAAATGCTTAGTGAAATCGCAATCCATGATGAAAAAGGTTTTGCTGAATTAGTTAAAATCGCTAAAAAGGCAAACTAATTAATCTAAATTGAACATAAAAAAACACCTTGATTTACAAGGTGTTTTTATTTTATCTAATTATTTTAACTTCAACATTTTGAATAGCTTCATCTATCATTGAATCAAAATCTACTTTTGCTTCAATTTCTTTGCAAACGTCTAAATGAGGTTGTGTTTTAGGTCTAACTGGAGCAAAGATTGTACAACAATCTTCATAAGGTCTAATAGATATTTCATACGTATTGATATCTTTAGCGATCTTAATGATATCATCTTTATCAAAAACAGCTAATGGTCTAATAACAGGCATATTAGTTACTTCATTAATAACATTCATTGAATCTATTGTTTGACTTGCAACTTGTCCAATTGATTCACCATTACAAATAACAGGAATATTATGTAATTTTGCAAGTTTACATGCTAATCTATACATCATTCTTCTCATAATTGTAATAGGATAACCTTCAGGAGAAACTTCATATATCTTTTCTTGAATCTTAGTAAATGGTATTACATATAGTACAAGCTTATTTTGATATTTTTTAAGTTCATTTAAAATATCTTCAAGTTTGTCTATAACTCCACTATTTGTATATGGAGGAGATGCATAATGTATAAATGAAAGATTAACTCCTCTTTTAATTAATAAATAACTTGCAACAGGAGAATCAATTCCTCCACTAAGCATCATTAACCCTTTACCAAGTGTTCCTTTAGGATATCCTCCTAATCCTTTAATTGTTTTAGTAAATAAATACGCTCCATCAGTTCTAATTTCAATGCTTAATAAAATATCAGGATGATGTACATCAACTTTTAATGAAGTATTTTTTAATATATTTGATGCTACTGCTCTATTTATTTCATCACTAATATAAGGATAAGATTTATCAATTCTATGAGAATAAATTTTAAATGTTTTTCCTTCTTCTTGTTGAATATATTTTAATGATTCTTCAAGTAAATTATCATAATCTGCATCTATTTTTTTAGCTAATGAAAAAGAATATAATCCACTAACTTCTTTTAATTCTTTAATTATATCTAAGTTTTTTTCTTTTAAATATAAATAAATATGATCATGTCTTACTGCATAATCAATTAAATCATCATAATTTACTAATGCTTTTTTAATTGATTGAGCTAATGTATTAATAAAATCTTTTTTATTTTTTCCTTTGGTGTTCATTTCACCAAAACGGATAATAACTACATCGTAATCCATTATTTCACCCCCTTTATAGTACTTAATATTTCGTTTAATTCTTTTACAAATATGATTGCTTCATCTAAAGTATTTTCTTCACTTAAAGATATTCTAATTACATTTTTTGCTCTTCTTTGATCCATACCCATAGCTAACAAAACATATGAAGGACCATCATTTTTAGAATTACATGCAGAAACCGAATTTACATATATCTCTTTATTACTTAAAGCTTCAACAACAACACTAGCTAATTTATTTTTTAAAGATATAGAAACAATGTATGGATTAGTTGCATTTATATTATTGACTTCAATTTCATCACTATTTCCTAACTCTTTTTTTAAATAATCAGATATTTCTTTAACGTGTCTATTATTTTTAATTACATTATTCATTACTTCTTCTAATGTATAGTTTGTTGAAACAATAATTGGAAAATCTAATGTTCCGCTTCTAAGTCCATTTTCTTGGCCACCACCAAATATAATAGGTTCTAAAGAAATATTTTTCTTTTTGATTAGTAATCCACTACCTTTAAGACCATGTATTTTATGCATACTAAATCCAAACATATCAATTAAAGAATAATTTATATCAACTTTTCCAACCGCTTGAGCAACATCGCTATAAAATACACATTTAGGAAATTTTGATATGATTTCCCTGCTCTTTTTAATATCTAATACACTGCCAACTTCATTATTTGAAGACATCAAAGCTACTAATATAGTATCATTATCAATCTTATCTTTAAGTTCATCAAGATTGATGTTACCATTACTATCAACGTTTAAATAATCAACTTTAAAACCTTCACCTTCAAGTTTAGCAAATACATTTAATACAGACTCGTGTTCGATTTTAGAAGTAATAATATGTTTACCTTTATTTTTATTTTTTCTACAATAACCTAAAATTGCTAAATTATTACTTTCAGTAGCCCCACTTGTAAAAATAACTTCATATTTACTATCTAATTTAAATAACTTTAAAATATTAGCTTTAATACGATTAATTTTAGTCATGTTATGCATTCCTAATGCATGAATCGAATTAGGATTTGCATATGAATTTAAACATTCTTCTTTATATATTTCAACCGTCTTTAAAAAAGGTTTTGTCGAACTTGCATTATCAAAATAAATCATATTAAGCAACATTTCCTGCTTTATCTTTTAATTTGGATAAAACATCTTCACTCATTATATAAGCTTCTTTATATCTACCTTTAAAATATAAATTTTCAACTTGAGATAATAAAGTATTAATATCTGTAAATTTAGCTCTATCTCTATTCATTAAAATAACATTTTTAGTAGTTTTAGCTTTATACGATAATAATTCATCAACTGATTTAAAAATTAAATCGCTCTTTTCTTTTAATTCAGCAAAATTATCTTTCATACTAGTTACATTGATTGGTACTATCTTAGTTAATTCAAAAATATAATCAATTAATTTGTAGCAATCATCATATATAGGAGCTAAATTATTTATAAAATCAATATTAAAAATATTTAATTCCTTACTTTCATATTCTTTTAATTTAAAGAATATTGTATTAATACTTCCATAAATATTTTCAGAATCTTTTTTAAGAGAATCAACATAATTAATAAATTCATCATATTTTTGTTGTAACTTTTCGCTACCATTAGATAAATCATTAACTTTTTCTTTTAATTTTGAATAAGGTGTTTTTTCTTTGCTATGAATATAAATTTCAAGTCTTCTTTTATCTTTACTAACTTCATCCATACCAATTTTTAAAGAATTAAACTCTAATAAATGGGAATCATCTAAAACATAGTATTTATTAATCTTAATTAACGAATTACTTAATCTTATAAAAGATGTTTCTAAATTTGAAAATGCTGAAGAAGCCTTTTCAAATTTTTGATCAAATTCTTCTTTTGAAGAAATTTCATTATCAAATTCATTATTAATTGAATTAAGATCATTTTCAATTTCTTCAATTTTATTAGAAACACTGTTAATATTTAATTTTTTAATATTAAGTGAACATTCTTCTAATCTTGATTCGATATTTTTTATCTTTTGATCAAATTCAATATTTTGAAGAGGATATCCTTCTAACAATAATTCTCTATTTCTATCTTTAATAGCTTCAATCTTAGATGGTAATTCTTGTGTAGCCTTTTTAATGGTTTCAGGTAGAGTTCCTATAATTTTTTCTAAATATTTTAAAACATTTTCAATTTCAGGAAGCAATGCATTTGCCTCATCATATTCAGCAGATTCAACAAAATTTTCAAACTTTTTAAATCTATTTTCAATTTCATCAAATACTTTTTTAAACGAATCACTTACGTAATATAATTGAGTTTCTTTACTATTAAACATTGATTTAACTTCATGTAATTTTTCTTTTAAAGATAAAGCTGCTTGTCTTGCTTCTTCTTCTGGTTTAATTACTGCCATAAGATCATCATTTAAACTATTAATTTGGCTTTCATATTTCTTTAATAAATTATTTTTTTCTTTATAAACTGCAAAGAATTCTTTGTTTTTGTTTTCATTAAATAATACATTTAATTCATTAAGAATTTCTTGAAAACCATAATCAGCATTTTCTTTAACATCTTTGTATCTTTTAAAATAAACTGCATGAAGATCAACATAAAGAAGATTAGTTCTGCTAATAATATCAAGTCTTTGAATATATTGAGAATCTTGACCAGTTAATAGAGCATGAAGATATTCATACTTTCTTTCTAATTCATTAATTATTTTCTTAACTCTATTTTTAGAAAAAACGTATTTATATAGTAAAAAACCGATTACTAAAATAATTATTACTCCAAGAACAATTCCTAAGACCCACCATAACCAATTAAGTGAGCTAACATCACTTTCTAAAACGACATTATTTTTCATACAAAAATATTTTAAACTAATTATAGTTTAGATTCCATAACTTTTAGTTGATTTATTATTTTTTTTGGTATATATTATTAAGGCTTAAACGCAGCATTTAAATACTTCTTGTCTGATGATGCCTACAAAAAAGTAATCTTAGCTACATAGATGAAAAGGCTTCACCCGAAGAATGGGATTTAAACTCTTTGTTTAATGCAAATTATAAAAGGAGAAAAAATATGAGAAAATTAGGATCAACATGGAAACGTTCCAGAAGATTAGGCTTTTCAGTTCTTGAAAACGGAAAAGAATTAAAGAAGAGAGCTTATGCTCCTGGACAACACGGACAAGACAAAAAGAAAGTTTCAGAATACGGCAAACAATTACTCGAAAAACAAAAGTTAAGAAATATGTATGGTGTTAACGAAAAACAATTCCGTAGATTATTCTTAATTGCATCTAACTCAAAAGAAGTTACAGGTACAGCATTCATGAGAATTCTTGAATCAAGACTTGATAACCTTGTTTACAGACTTGGATTTGCTTCTACACGTGCTCAAGCTAGACAATTAGTTAATCATGGACATATTCTTGTTAATGGTAAAAAGATTGATATTCCTAGCTATCTTTGCTCAGTTAATGATGAAATCAGTGTTAAAGAAAATTCAAGAGACATCGCTTTCGTTAAAGCTAACTTAGAAGCTACAACTGTTACTGCATCATACGTTACTCTTGATAAAGCTAACTTCAAAGGAACATTTACAAGACTTCCAGAAAGAAACGAATTATCAAAAGATATCAATGAATCATTAATCGTTGAATACTACAACAGATTATTATAGTTTAGTAAAAATCAATTTAAATAAAATCCCTGACAAAACAGGGATTTTTTTTATATAATATATCTATATGAAAAACTTAACATTAGATCCAAACAATACATTATGTAATGTAGGTAACTCAATTCTTAAATACTTCGAAGTGCCAACATTTCATGAATCCTTTAAACCACTTGATGAAGTATTAAAAAGATCAAATAAGAAAAAAGTTTGCTTAGTCTTATTTGATGCTTTTGGTAAGGCCATTATTGATTTATATGCGGACAAAATACCTTTTATAAAAGATCATATTTTTAAAGAATTTAAGTCAGTATATCCTCCAACAACTGTAGCAGCTACTACTTCTTTAACTACTGGAAAATACCCTATTGAAACTGGATATTTAGGTTGGACAGAATACTTTAAAGAATATAATGATGAAATTCATGTATTCCCTTCTGTTAGCAAATTAATTAAAGACAAAAAATACGATTCGCTTCAAGATGGTTTATTACATGTTGATAAGATTTGGGATTTAATTAATAAGCAAGGTAAATATAAAGCTGATGTTATTCAATCATTTATGATTGCTAAAAAAGATGAAGATGAAATAGTAACATTAAAAAGATATTTTGAAAAAACTAACGAATTATTAAAAACCAATAATTTCTTATATTCATATTGTACTGAACCAGATCATACAATGCATATGGAAGGTGTAAATTGTAAAAAAACAGAAGATATCATATTATTCTTAGTAAATGAACTCAAAAAATTAGTAGAAAACAACAAAGATGTTTTATTTATTTTACATGCTGATCATGGTATGTTAGATGTCGATCAATTCTATCTTCAAAAAGACAAAGAATTAGTTAAAACATTAGATAAGACATACATTTCAATTGAACCAAGATTTTCATCTTTAAGAGTTAAAGATAAAGAAGCTTTGGTTAAACATTATAACGAAAACCTTAAAGATAAATTCATTTTAAAATCTAAACAAGAAATAAAAGATGAACATATATTTGGTTATGGTGACGAACATCCACTTTTTAATGATATGTTAGGGGATTATTTCTTGATATCAGATTCTAAATATATGATTAATGATGAATATGCAGATGTATTTTTTGTAGGAAACCATGCTGGTGTAACAAAAGATGAAACTGCACTTTATATGATGATTTTTAATTCTTAACATGCTATAATTTTTTAGCAATGCAGTATTGGAGAAGCGGCTTAACTCATTGCCCTCTCAAGGCAACATTCACGGGTTCGAATCCCGTATACTGTACCAAAGATAAATAAAACACTAGTTTAAACTAGTGTTTTTCTTTCTTTTAAATAAGAAAAATAATGTTTAAGTATTTTTTTCTTGTTTCTTTGTATAGTCAGCATTACGCTTAACTTTATTCCGCTTAGGTTTAGACAACATACCAAACGCAATAGTTACAATGTAAATTACCGAAAAGAATGGAAACATAAATGCTCCATCGACGAGTTCTCTTCTTTTTTTAGCACCCATCTTTTTATAATCAAGTAAAATAAGCATAAATCCTTGAAGCCATCCACAGAACAAGAATAAGAAAGTTAATACTACAGCTATTACAATAATTGTCGTATAGAATAAATTTAAATAATGAGAGGCACCCATACTAGTAGCAATATTTCCATATCCACATAATCCTAAATAAACAAGGTTATATATATAAAATAAAGGTAACCAACTAATTAATAAAACACAAATAATATTAAAGAAGTAAGTTAAAAACATTTCTAAATAAGAAAATCTAAATGTATAGAAAAATTTTAAAAACATCTT
>CAYNBG010000047.1:0-6995 GCA_964395495.1 uncultured Staphylococcaceae bacterium | reverse complement strand
CCACTATTTTCTTTAAATGAACCATCATTATTAACTTCAAGTCCTTCAAGATAGACATCTGTTGCAATTGTTTTTCTTACATCGATAACACCTGCACCTTGTCTTCTAGGAGAATAATCACATTTAACACCATCATTTTCTGTTTCACCAGTTAATTTATCAACGACTTTAGTATTTTGATAACTATATTGATTTGCTGTAGACATTTCTTTCATAGCTAATGTCTTAGCAATTTCTTTACGTTCTTCTTCGCTCTTTCCTTCAGCTAAATCACTTAAAATTAAAGCATTAGCACCACTAAGGTTAGGAGCAGCCATAGAAGTACCATTATAATATGCCCAAGCTTTATCGTAGTATGCTAATCTACCTGAATATGTATTATCAGTTTTAGCAGTACCAGGAACACAACTTAAGACGTTACTTCCTGGAGCAGAAATATCTGGATTCATACGTAAATCATAAGTTGCACCTTCACTTGAATATGTAGCAACTTGTTCTTTATCAGGGTTTTCTTCCATTTTCTTTTTAGCAATAGATAATGTACCACATCCATCTTCGCTGTTAACGTTATCTTTAAAATAAGTTTTATCTCTATTTAATACGAATACAACAGGGATTTGAGGATATTCATAACCTGATGAATCGCCCCAAGCCATTGAAAAATTAAATTCAAGAGCAGTAGGATCGTTATTAACAACAACTAATCCAGCAAAACCAGCTTCATAAGCAGCAGTAGCTTTTTTAGAGAAAGAAATATCACCTCTATCAACAACAGCTACTTTACCAGTTGCATCAAATGTATTTTTTCCGTGAACATTTTCATATTTAGTTTTAAAATTTTTATAAGCAGTACTGCTACCTAAAATATCATTACTAGCAGCACCTGTATATCCACCGATATAGCAATATTCAAGACTTTCACCATATTTATCGATTAAAGTTTCAAACTTCATATCATCAGGAGTATCATTAGGTGATTTAGCAGTTTTTGCTTCATCCTTATAACTAACAGGCTGAGTTGAACCATCTTTTTTAGTAACAATTAAAGCATTTTCATAAAAGTTCTTTTCAAGAGTTGTAGCAGCAACAATCATTGAAGATTCATCATTAGCATAACTTCCTAAAACACCTGTTTCAACCATACTAGTTGTCCAAGTTGAATAAGGACCCATTGATGAATAGTTTTCTTTACCATCATTACCTGCAGAAATTGCAACATAACAACCATTTTCTTTTAATGTTTTAAATGCGTCCATAGATGAAGATCTATCAGAGAAATCATCAAGATCTGAACCTAAAGACATATTAATTCCATCAACACCTAAAAGAACACAATCTTCTAAAGCTTCAAGAATATCAGAATCTCTAGCACCAACTGAAGCAGTTGTAAGTCCACTTGATGTGGTAATTGTTTCTCTAAAGACTTTCATTAAAACAAGTTGAGCATTTGGAGCGATACCTTTATAATCATCACCATTAGCAGCAGCAATACCAGCAACGTGAGTACCATGGCTATCCCATCTACTCAAAACATCATAATCATTTACATTGTTGTGGTCACTATCTCCACCATAATCATAATAGAAAGGAATCTTATTATTTTTATAAGTAGAACCAAGTTCACCTTGAGCAACACCAGTTTTAGCACTACCAATTAATTTTCCAGTATCTTGAATTTCTTTCATCTTAGATTTTGTTAATCTAACATCACTATCATCAAGATCTTTAAACCAAGTATGATCAATCATAAATGAAGCATCAAGAATTGCAATAACTGTTCCTTTTCCTAAATTAGATTCTGTTTCTAAAGTAGGAGCATTCATACTTTGAGCAGAATAATTAATCTTTTGTTCATCTTTTAATACATAATCTGCTTTATCTTTATCATCGAGTTCATCATAACCTTGAGTTACAATATAACCTTCTTCTAAATCAGTTGTAGAATTAGAATTTGTTCCAGCTTCACCGAATGTATAAACTCTATCTTCATTAACTTTGCTAATACCTGGAATTGATTTAATATCATTTTCAAGTGAACTATTAGCAGTAATTTTAATGATGTTACTAGCTTGGCTAAATTGTTCTTTAACAGTAAATTTAAAACCTAATTTGTTTCTAAGTCTAGCTAAGATTGTATCTTGAGATTCTTTAACTGCTTCATCATTTCCACATAATGAATTATCAATAGTCAATAAATAAGTTGTATTTTCATTTTTCCATTCAGGAGTTGTAGCATTGATATTTAAACCTGCAATAGTAAATGATAATGCGCCTAATCCTAATAATATATATCCAACACGTTTTTTCATATCAATACCTCCTATAAAGTAATATTGTTATCACTTAATAATTTAGATACAAATTCTGGTAATGAAGTATCATTAAGAGAATCTAATTGATTTGCGTATCCTCTATAAGTTGACATATTTAATAACCATAATTCAATTGAAGAAACTTTAGTTACATCTCCCGTTGTTTCATCAAGTTCATATGTTGGAGCGATAATAGCACTATTAAATTGTGATTTATAACTATCATATTCATCACCTAAAATAGCTTCACCTAATAATCTCATAGTATCTCCATCATAACTAATAATAAATGGAGCTTTTTCTGTAGATAATCTTGATTCAATAAACCATGTTGAAGCATATTTTTGTTCAGTTAATAAGCTACCTATTTGTTCAAAAATAAATCCATAAGATAAACTTGAAGAAGCACTTCCATCAGGTTCAATTGCTGAATATTCAAAATTATAGAAATCTTTAGGATCTGCAACAACAGTCTTTCCACTAACTGTATATGTAACTAAATCAATATAATCAGTAGTAAATTCAACTGTATCAGTAAATTTATCATTTGTTGCATCATAAGTTGGTACAGCACAAACTGAGAAAATACCAGTTCCATCTTCTGTATAAGCTTTTGATGTATCACTTTCATCTTTTGGGAATAAAGAAGCTAAAGCAGTATTTGCTGTGTTATTTGCAAAATATCCGCAAGAGAATGGAATATAACCATATTGAGAATAGTACAATTTTCTATAGTAATTACTTGGTTCAAACCAAATAAAATTATCCCCGAATAAAATATTATAAGATGTAAATGACTCTCCACCATAAGAACCTTTTAAAGTCATTGTGTAGTTATGTAATGGAGCTTCAAATATTTCTTTTAAAGCAGGAACTTTAACACAATCATCGATATTTGTATCGAATGATCTAGCATCATATTTCATATAACTATCAAGTTCGCTAACACTAGCTAAGCCAATATTAGAAACAGATACAGAAGTATAACCATATCCTCCTAAATTACCTTTCATAGTAAGAGTAGATTCACCATCTGTTTCAATTTCTATAGTAGTTAAAATAGAAATTAAAGAATCACTCCAGCCACATAATTCTAAGAATTTTTCTGCAAAAGGATTATTAGCTAATGATGTTGTCCAAGATTCAGTATCTGCTCCAGAATTAGCTTCAACTTCATCTTTATCTAATACGACTTCAATAACAAATTTTCCATTTTTTGTTGTAGTAGGAATATCTACACTCTTAAAAATATCAAATACACTTACTAAATCAGCTTTATACCATTTACTTTGATCTGATAAAACTTTACCAGCTGTAGGATATCCATTATCATCCAAATTAGTTAAATCAACTTGATAAACGCCCTTATCATAGTTAACATAAGCGACGTTTGTATCTTCTGAAAGGCCTCTTTCGTCTTCGCTTTCATCTGCAGCACTCTTTTTATAAGTAATCTTGTTAAAATAATCATTTGTAACAATTTCTTTATAATGGAAACCATATTCATTAACTGTTGTAGCAACTGTATTATAAATTTCTATTTCATAGTTTCTAGAATTTTCTAATGTAGTCATAATGTTACTAAACGAATTGTTAACAGTTAATACTGCAATAGTAAAATAAACAGATTGATATCCATCTTTATAAACTTCAACTAAGAAATTTCCTTCTTTGTTTAATTTTTCACCATTTTTAATAGATAAGCTATATTGTCCATCAATTAAAGTAACACCGCTTCCTTGTTCAACACCATTCTTATAACTTGCAATAGCTAAAGATAAACCATTTGTATTAAATTTATCACCAACCTTATAACTTAACTTTCTTGGCAATTGTCTAATAACTAATTTCTTGACTGTAACATCACCAACATAAATCTTAAAACTTGCTGATGCATATCCACTTCTTGTTACTTTAACTTCAAATTCACCATCGTTTTCTAATGTTGTTCCATTAGCAATAGATGTTTGATAATCTTCAATTAAAACACTATCTGTATTGCTTAAATATGCTCCATCAGCCTTTTTACCATAAACAACTAAACCTGTTAAATCAAGACTTTCTCCAACACTATATGTTGTTTTAGTTGGTTCACTATCGATATATAAAGAACCGTTTGTTACTAATGAACAGGAAGATAATGTACTTATTCCTCCAAGACTAACTAAACCACACACAAGAGCTGTAGATAATGCCAAAACACTTTTCACTTTTAACCTCTTCATTGGCTTAACCCCCTTTAAATCTTACTTATAATATAGACTAATTAAATTTTGTAAAGAGAAAACTCAATTTCTTAATACAATTTTAATATTATATATTAAATATAAAGAATTTCATAATTAATAAAACATTAAAATTGAGATAAAAAAAGATACCAATTGGTATCATCTTTTTATAATGGAGCTTCCTAGCGGATTCGAACCACTGATCATTGAGTTGCAGTCAATTGCCTTACCAGCTTGGCTAAGGAAGCGTGCTTTAATAATATATCATATTTTGCTAAAAATTAAAAATATTATTTTCTTAAGCATTTTATTTTTAGATTTTTTTAAAATAAATTGCTTTTAAAGCGAAATATCTTGATTTTTTTTCACTTTAAAAGCATAATAAAATTATGGAATTAGATTTAAAAAAATTAAGTTACAAATTAAATAAAGATGAATATTTAAATTATATTCATTCTTTAAAAAGCGATCCATTGATTATTTCTTTTAACATTAATAAGAAAGATTATTTTTTTAACTATTTAATCGAGATACAAAAAGAGAATATTTTAATAAATAAATCTCAAGTTGAACTTGATATGTTATTCAACTCTTTTGATGAATTTATAAAAAATCAAATTATCAAAGAATTAATAATTGACGAAATTAAACAGACTAATGAAATAGAAAATATAATTACTACTCATAAAGATTTATACTCCTCTTTAGAAAAAATCAAGACAAGAAAAAATAATAAAAAACTTTCTACGATTATCGAAGGTTACAAATATCTTTTGACAAACAAGATCACTATTAAAAACAATCAAGATATTAAGAGTATCTATGATAAAGTTTTTATAAGTTCAATATCTAAAAAAGACTATCCAGATGGAAAATATTATAGAAATAATATGGTTTTTATATCCAATGGTTTAGAAACTATTCATAAAGGCGATTTAAATGAAAACGAAATCATTAAAGATATGGAAGCTTTTTTCAAAATTTATAATTCATCAGACATAGATACATATATTAAATGCTTTATATCTCACTTTATCTTTGAAACAATTCACCCATATTACGATTGTAATGGAAGATTTGGAAGGCTTTTAATGTCGATTAAAATAAAAGAAGAATTAGAATCCGTTACTTCTTTATTAATTTCAAGTTCTATTAATAAAAATAAATCAAAGTATTATAAATTATTGGAGTCAAGTCGTAATGCCTTTCAACACGGATTTTTGAATAACTATGTATACAATATGCTAAAAATTACTAATGAAGAAATTAATAAAAAAATTAAAGAATATTCTAATAAATTTGAATATTTAAAAAGAAAAATTATAGAAATTAATAATTCTACTAGTTATTCAAAAGGTAATAAAAAAATAATGATTTTATTATTAAAAGCAAGCTTATTTACACAATACGGTTTAACAAATGACGAACTAGCAGAGTATACTAACCTCAATAAAAGAACTATTATTTTATTTATTAACAAACTAATAAAAGAAAACAAAATTATAAATACAAATATCGGAAGATATACATTCCATAATTTGATTAATGATTTTAAATAAAAACACATCAAACGATGTGTTTTTAAGATTAATTATCAGATCTAGAGAATCCGTTTTTCATTCCCATACTTGCTGTATATAAAACTTGTGACAATGCTTTTTTAGTTTCTTCTTCAACCATGTTAGCAAGTTCTTCATTAGCCTTAACAATATCTTCATCAGTTTTAATTAATTTATCATATTTATTTAAAATATAATGACTTGCTGTAGCAACTTTATCTTGATATCTTTCAATAAATATAGCTGTAGTTTTAAAATGAGCATCTGCTAAAGCAGCTAATAGTCTCATATTCCAATAATAATTATTTGTATTAACATCAAGTGTTGTATTGTTAAAATAAGCAGGAATTACATTAGTATTTGCATATATTGGAGTCATTGAATTAAATGCATTAGAACCAAATGCAACCCATTCAATTGCAGATATTTTTTTATCAACATATCCTCTAATTTGTAGAATTGCCATAAATGAAGTTCTACTAATTCCTATAGGTCTATATTTACTCATTCCATTTTTATCATAAGGATTAAATGGTGTTCCTTGATAGTATGAACCTAATAAATATTTAATATCTTCAATAGTTATTTTTCTTTCAGGTGTTAAACTCCATCTAATATCATCGCTTTCAGGAGTATAATCTGCATGAGGACCATTCCATTCAAATGTTCTAGGATTTAAATATCTTTCCATAAACCAAGCTCTAGGTGTGTTATAAACGTGATCACTATCATCGTGACTTCCAAATGCTAATCTAGGATTAAAATCATCATCTAAATTTAAATCTAAGTGATTTTTAATGATAAATTCTTTTAAATCTTTACTACATAAATTTTCTTTTTGAGCACCAAAAGCATCTTTAAAATCAAATTCATCTAAGCCAAATTGATTAGGCATA
>CAYNBG010000046.1:0-7138 GCA_964395495.1 uncultured Staphylococcaceae bacterium | reverse complement strand
TTATATTTGAGCAGGAACATTATTAATTCCTAGGAATAACATATTTAGCATAAACAGCGTAACGATCACTCATTACGTTATCCATAGCTTCATCATTAATTTTTTCAACTGGAGGTAAAAGAGATTCTTCGTCTTTTATTTTCTTCTTAGCCATTATTTCTTAACCTCCTTAATAAAGTTATCAACTTCATTAAAATCAACGTTTTGTTCTAACCATTTTTTACGTTTATCGGCATCTTTCCCCATTAGTATGTTGACTTTATTTTCAACAATTAAAGGATCGTTAATGTTGATTCTAATAAGTAATCTATTTTTTGGATCCATGGTTGTATCTTTAAGTTGTTTATCGCTCATTTCACCAAGACCTTTATAACGACCAACTTTATATCCTGCACCAACTTTCTTTTTGCCTTCTTCTAAACTTTGATCGTCCCATGCGTATTGTTCACTAATAACATTTCCTAATTTGTCTTCTTTATATATCCTATATAAAGGAGGAACTGCAACAAAAACGTGACCTTCAGTAATTAAAGGACGCATATAATTATAGAAGAACGTTAATAATAATGTTTGAATGTGTGCACCATCAGTATCAGCATCGGTCATAATAATAATTTTATTGTAATGGATATCACTGATATCAAATTTTGGACCAACACCAGCACCAATTGTATTAATTATTGTCGCAAATTCTAAATTATTTAAAATTTTATCTATTGTTAAACCATCAGTGTTAAGTGGCTTACCTCTTAAAGGTAATATTGCTTGATACTTTGGATTTCTTCCTTTTTTAGCAGTACCGCCAGCAGAATCACCTTCAACAATAAAAAGTTCGTTTTTGTCGTATTCTTTTGATTGTGCTGGAGTTAATTTATCTGATAAAATAATAGATTCTTTCGATTTCTTTTTGCTTCTTGCTTCTTCTTTTGCTTTTCTTGCTGCCATTCTAGCGTTTGCACTATCTTGACATTTTTTTACTAATCTAATAGCGAATTCTTTATTTTCAGCTAGATAATAAGTCATTTTGTTATAAATTAAATTACTAACAACTACTAAAGCTGCTTGAGTACCTAATTTTGATTTTGTTTGACCTTCAAATTCAAGAATTTTTTCACTCATTCTAACAGCAAGAATGCAAGTTAAACCTTCCCTGATATCACTACCTTCTAATTTTATTTTATTTTTAGCTAAATCATTGCTTTCAATATAATCATTAACTGCTTTTGTTAAACCCATTCTAAAACCAACTTCATGAGTACCGCCATCAATTGTATGAACATTGTTTGTATAACTTCTTACTGTTTCTCCGTAATCATCATAACAATATTGAAGAGCTATATTTACTTCGATTCCTTGATCTTTACCTTCAAAATAAATAACTGGTCCTAATGGATTTTTATTTGCGTTTATTTCGCTTACATATTCTTTAATACCATTTTCATAATAAAATTCATCTTTCGAATTTGTTCTTTCATCAGTTAAAATAAATCTAACATTCTTAAGTAAAAAAGCAGATTCTTGAAGATGTGTAGAAATACGATCATAACTCATTTCTGTAGTAGAAAATATTTCTTTATCAGGTTTAAAAGTTACGATAGTTCCGTGTTTTAAAGTCTTTCCTAATTTTTCAAGTGGTATAGTTATTTTTTTACCTCTTGAAAATTGAATATGATAAATCTCACCTCTATAATAACTTGTAACATCAACATATTCGCTTAATGCATTTGTAACACTACTTCCAACACCATGAAGACCTGCGCTATTTGCATAAGCTTCTTCGTTAAACTTACCACCACTATGCAAAGTTGTGAAAATTAATTCAACTGCTGGTCTACCTGTTTGCTTTTGAATATCACAAGGTATACCTCTACCTTCATCTTGAACAGTTACACTATTATCCTTATGAATTGTAACTGAAATTTTATTTCCGTATCCGTTTAGCGCTTCATCTAAAGCGTTATCTACAATTTCCCATACTAAATGGTGTAATCCATATACATTAGTTGATCCAATGTACATACCAGGTCTTTTTCTTACTGCTTCAAGACCTTCTAATAATTCTATGCTATCCGCTGTATATTCTTTCTTTTCCATATAACTAAATTATACAGGAAATATCATTAAAAATTAATCGTTTTTTGTACTTTTTTTGGACATTTATTATGTTAATATAATAAGTTTTATTCTTTACTTTTTATAGAATATATTCCGTTTACTAAGCCTATTATTGTAGTACATTCTAATATACCGATTACTTTTATAGATTTAGATTTTTTAGTTCTAATAAATCCAATTAAATTAATAATAAATCCATATATCATATATATACAAAGTAATAAAAATACTAAAGATAAAATTAATAATGAATTATTTGAATCAACAGTAACATTTTGATTTTGCTCACCAGATTTTGCTAAAGCATCTAAAACTCCACCAACAAATGCCATTACAAAACTAAAAATAATAAATACAATAGCTAGAATTAAGCAAATAATAAATGAAATGATACTAAAAGTTAAAATTTTTTTCTTCATAACTCTATTATATCATATTTTATTATTTCATTTTATTTTTTTATAAATTACTAAATTATAGATTTTATATTCTCTATGAATTAAAATATGTAGGGGGATTTTTTATTATTATGAAAGTTTTAATATTAATTGCAATACTATTATCTTGTGCTATTGTTGGATATTTATTTGGGAGTATTCCTAATGGTGTCATTATTTCTAAATTATTTTTTAAAAAAGATATAAGAGATTATGGATCTCATAATTCTGGTGGCACTAATGTTGGTAGAGTTTTAGGAAAAAAAGCTGGTGTTATCGTAATAATTTTAGATATGCTTAAACTTATTATTCCATTTATAGTTGCAATATATTTATTTGAATATAATGTTGATATTAAATCTTATATGAATCCAAACTATAATGAATTATCTATTTTTGGTGAAGGCAATACATTAAATCAATTAGCTTATTTTATTGTTCCGCTTTTTGCTATGATTGGGCATGCATACCCAATATTTGCTAAATTTAGAGGTGGTAAAATTGTTTCTACATATGCTGGTTTTGATTTTACTACAACTTATTTATCATTCCCTATTATGGTTTCTACATTCTTTATAACACTAAAAGCTAAAAAGTATGTTTCTTTAGCTTCTATATTTTCTGGTGTAGTTTCTGGATTATTTGCTGTAATTACTTTTATTGTATATGCTTGTACATTTAAAGATCATGGACAAGATATTTCAAATTATATGATGTGGTTCTTCTTTGGTCCTAGATGTTGTATTTATTATCCAGTCTTTGCTTTACTTTGCACTGGATTATTAATCTTTAAACATAAAGAAAATATTAAAAGAATTGCTAATGGTACAGAAAGCAAAATAAAATGGATGAAATAATAATTAGTAATTAATTAGTAGTTATTTAGTATAGTTAATAACTTTATAAAAATTATCAACATATCAAAAAAATGCGATGGTTATCGCATTTTTAATTGACAATTAATCCTTTAATAAGAAACTACCACTATTATCATTACTTGTGTTTGCTATATTAAGAATAAAGCAATAAAAAAGATGTAATCTTTAAAATTACATCTTTTTATTAGTTTTAGTTTTTATGTTTATTAACACTGTTCATGACAGCTTTAATTTGAGCTTCGCTTGGTTTTCTTCCCATTTGCATATACATAGCTCTAATCATATCTTCGTTAATAGGAGGATTTTTTTCAATTTGATTTTGGAATACTTTTCTAGAAACAAAGAATCCAATAATTGCTCCAACTATTACGCATGCAATAGCTATTAATAATACCCAATACCATTCCATGTCGATTAAGCTCTTCCGTCGTATTCAGCTGTATCTGTTCTGACTAATACATCTTCATCGTTATTGATGAATAATGGAACTCTAACTTTAAGTCCTGTTTCTAAGACTGCTTCTTTAGTAGCTTTATTTACTGTATCTCCTCTAACAGCTGGTTCACAATGTGTAATATGTAAACTGACTTTAGCTGGAAGATTAATACCTAAGATTTCGTCTTCGTATGTAACAATTTCAACTTCTAAGTTTTCTTTTAAGAATTGTGATTCCCATTTTAATCTATCTTTTGGAATTTCGACTTGTTCATATGTTTCTTGATCCATAAATACATAAGTTTCACCACCATCATAAAGATAGTTCATCTTTTTCTTATCAAGTCTAATTGTTTCAACTTGATAACCGCTATTAGCACTCATTTCAGTAATAGCACCAGTTCTTAAATTTTTAACTTTAACTTTAGCAACCATCTTTCTCATAGCTGTTTTGTTAAGTAAAATGTCTTGAACAGAATAAATATTGTCGTTATCGATAAAATAATTACCTGGTCTTAATTCAGTAACGTTCATTTAATTTCCTCCTTCTATATAGATTTTAAAGTGTTAACTTCTTTTTTTAGTATTGTAGGTTCACCATGTCCAGGATAAACATTCAAATTTGCGTCTAATTTAGATAATTTTTCTAAGCTTATACGCATATCTTTAATGCTTCCAGTAGGTAAATCGCATCTACCAATACTATTTTTAAATAATGTATCCCCACTAAAGAGAGCATTTTCTTTATTTAATAAATAGCAAACGCTTCCTTCAGTGTGTCCTTTAGTTTCGATAACCTTGAATATGTAACCATTTCCAAAGTTAATTTCGTCTTCATCGTCTAATAAATATTTGTTAGAATAATCTACTACTATCTCATGAGAGAATGTACATGAGCAATTTAAACGAGTATCAGTTAAAAGCTTTTCTTCTTCTCTTTTAATAAATAAAGTTGGAGAATATTCTTTTAAAAAATCATTTATACCGCTTATATGATCAAAATGACCATGAGTTAATAATAAACCATTTACAATAGAATTATGATTTTCTTTGATGTATTTTCTAATTCTATCATCATATCTACCTAAATCGATGATAACACAACCCTTATCTTTTTCGCCAATAACATATGAATTAGCTACTATTTCGTCTGGATCGTTAAATCTAAAGGTTTTAATCATTATTTTTTCTCTTTAAATTGTGTTTTCTTTCTACAATGTGGGCAGTATTTTTCTTTGATTAATCTATCAGGATTGTTCTTTTTGTTTTTGCTTGTAATGTAATCTTCTTCTCCACAAACTGTACATTTAAGTATGAGTGAATCTCTATTTCCTTTTGCCATAATTAAAATTCCTTTCTATAAAAATGCTTTAAAAGTATATCATTAAAAACGACAAAAATAAAGAATTTAAATTAATTATTTATATATTTATATAAATTATTGCTAATTTATCAATTTAAAATTATATTTAAACTATTTAAAATAAATATATTTTCCTAATAATATACTAATTAAATACTAGTTTATTTCTAAATTATAACTTTTGATGCTTTATAATTATTTTATCTACTTGTTATGCTGTTTTATTTTCCTATTCTTTATTTTATCACATGGTGTTTAAAATATTGTTATTTTTGTTTATAATATCAAATATGGATAGAAAAGAAACTAGAAAAGTAAAAGTCGGAAATGTTGTTTTAGGTGGTAATGATGAAGTTATCATTCAATCGATGACAAAAAATAAAACAAGTAAGAAGGTTCAAGTTGTTAAAGAAATTAATGAATGTGCATTACTTGGTGCAAAAATAATGAGAATTTCTATTTTAGATAATAAAGATATTAAAGCAATTAAATATATAAAAGAACATACTACTATTCCTCTTGTCGCAGATATTCATTATTCATTGAAATTTGCGATTAAAGCGATAAACGAAGGAATTGATGCAATAAGAATTAATCCAGGAAATACTTCTAATAATAAAGATTTAAATGAATTATTAGAATTAGCAAAAAATAAAAATATAGCTATTAGAATCGGAATTAATAGAGGATCAATAGAAATTGATAAAAATAAAGATATTCCTAGTCAATTAGTTGATAAAATCATAAGCTATTTATCTTATTTTGAAAGTAAAAATTTTTTTAATACTGTTATTAGCATTAAAGATAGTGACCCACTTATTACACTTGAAACTTATCGATTATTAGCAAAAAAATGCGATTATCCTTTACATATTGGCATTACTGAATCTGGAATAAAGGAAGTTGGAATTATTAGATCATGTGCGATTTTGGCAATATTATTAAATGAAGGTATCGGTTCTACAATAAGAATTAGTTTAACTTCATCTAGAAAAGATGAAATTTTAACATGTAAAAGATTATTGCATGATTTGAATTTATATAAAGATTATCCAACATTAATTAGTTGCCCTACTTGTGGTCGTTGTATGGTTAAAAATACTGAAGATTTAGCAAGAAAGACTTTGAATTTTAGAAGAAAATAATATAAATTTAAAAGTTGCTATTATGGGTTGCGTTGTTAATGGTATTAAAGAAGGCGAAAATGCTGATATTGGCTTAGCAGGTGGAAAAAATTCATATATTTTATTTAAAAAAGGCAAAAAAATAAGGACTATTGATGACAATAATCCTTTTGAAGAATTAAAGAAAGAAATCTTAAACTTTAATTCTAATAATTAAAGTTTAATTCCATAGACTTCTAATACTTTATCAAGATCTAAACTTAGATTTTCTTTTTTTAAATTTGTTATATTGTACCAAGAGTTAATTCCTTCTCTATTAGATTTTAATATCCCGTTAAATTCGTTAGATTTATATAAAATGGCAAGGTCTCTTCTATTTGTATTTTTATTAAACCATTCATATATTCCAACAAATTCAACTTTTATAAGATTTAAATTTGTTTCTTCTTTTACTTCCCTTTTAACACTTTCAATTAATGTTTCATTATTTTCTACATGTCCACCAGGTAAATTTAAACCAGGCCGATCATTTTTAATTCTATTTTGAAGAAGTATTTCTCCTTTAGAATTAATTATTAAACACATGTTGGTTAATACTAAACTCATATTAATTTGATAATTCCTTTTTTAAATTAGGATTAAAGACTCCTTCTTTTATCATTTCAATTTCTTTTTTATATGGAGGTTTTTCGTTTACATATGGAGTTTCTAAAATTTTAGGGATATCTTTTAATCTTTCATTTGTTGCCCAAGATAATAATGCGTTAAAACCAATTGTTCCAAAAC
>CAYNBG010000045.1:0-7255 GCA_964395495.1 uncultured Staphylococcaceae bacterium | reverse complement strand
CAACTTGTAGCACATTTACATTTAGGTTCAATTCTATAAGGAGATTTTTTAATTAATTTGTGAATTCTACCTACATCAAAATCTTTCTTTCTATAAAGAATTTCTATTTCTGCTTCATCACCAATTAATAAAGAAGGAACAAATGTTTTTCTTCCATTTATTACTACTATACCTTGTCCATCATCAGAAAATCTTTCACATTTTCCTACACTATATTCTATTTCTTTTTTCATACTCATTTACTTTAAACTCTATAATCTTTTGTATAGTAATTTACTCCTTTAAATTTAGCAATAATGTGTTTTCCACCTATGATAACTAATAACAATATTACAGCAGATATATATAATGCTACACCGTATAAAATAGTACCAATAACTCCCCCAATCCAAGCAGGAGATGTTCTACAAAATTCTTTTAATATAGGAAGATTAAATCCTGTTATCCAACTAAAATTCCATAAATTTAAACTCATGACCCAAGGATCATAATTTAAAATATATGGTAAGATAATATTTAATGCTTGAGAAAATATCATTAATGAAATGCATATAATCCAAGGAACTCTAATAATTTTAAATAAATCTCTTAACTTTAAACAATCTAAATGATAATAACCAAACACTAATGCACCTAAATCGATCAATATAATATGCCAAACGAGTGTATGTATAACTAAAAACCAATCACCAAACCATTGACCATTTTCAAGTTGAAAACCACCTAAAACAAATCCCAATCCGCCTAATAATACAGTTATTCCACCAATAAAAGCATATAATCCGATAAACATAGCGACATTTTGTTTATGTTTACCTTTTAAAAATGGTATTAATGGACATAGATATATATGCATTGAACATAATTGTAAAGGTAAAATATTCCACCAATATTTTCCTTCATTTACTCCTCCTATAAGATAACCAAACATCTTCGCATATGTGATTTGTTTCATTATTTCAAATACAATTAAAAATATACCTATACTAAACATCGTCCAATCAAAGAATTTTTCTTTGCGTCTATTTTTATATGCTAAATAATAAATAAATGGGAAAAATAAAAATCCAACCAAGATTATCATAAATACAGGTAAACTAGATATAGATAATCTATGGATTTCTTCATTCTCGTAAAAGAAAGGGAAAAACCCATAATCGATTGGATTTATTAAAACCATTTTATTTATTTAATTCCCTTCATTAAAGATTGAATATATTCAATTTCTTTAACGCTATCTAAACGTGGGAATAATACTCCGCTCTTATTAACTTTTAATCCGTTTAAAATAGATGGATTAGAAATATTATTATAATCTACACTATCTTTACTTAAACCTAAAGAAGCTAAAGCTTCATCAGCTTTATTAACTAATACAGGTTTAAGCAAAATTGAAGAAACATAAATTGCATATGCTAAATAAGACATAACTTCTTTAAGTTCGTCAATTCTTCCTTCTTTTGCTAAAACCCATGGGGTTTTAACTTCAATATATTTATTAGCTTTATCTAATACATTAAATAATGAGTTATATGCTTCAGTGATATGAAGATCTTTCATCTTAATATCAAAATCTTTAATAACATTATTAATTGATGTATATAAATCTAAACTTGTTTCATCTTTAGTTTCTTTAAATTCAGGGATGATTCCATCAAAATATTTAATAATCATAGAAACAGTTCTAGATACTAAATTACCATAATTATTAACTAAATCTGCATTTATTCTTTCTACAAATTGTTCAGGAGTAAATGTTCCATCTTGTCCAAAAATAACTTCTTTTACTAAATAAAATCTAACAGCATCTACACCATATCTTTCAATTAATGGATAAGGAGAAACAACATTTCCTTTAGATTTTGACATCTTACCATCTTTCATCATGATTAAACCATGAACAAATACTTTATCAGGTAATCTTAAATTTAAAGCCATTAAGAATTCTGGCCAATAAATTGTATGGAATCTTGTAATATCTGCACCAATTACATGGATAACTTCACAACTTTCATCTTGCCAGAATTTATTAAATAATGTTTCATCATCACTTCTATAGCCTAATGCACTTAAATAATTGCATAATGCATCAAGCCAAACATATGCAACGTGTTTTTCATTTTCTTTAATAGGTACGCCCCAAGAAAATGTAGTTCTACTAACACAAAGATCTTCTAATCCTGGTTTAATAAATGTATTTAGCATTTCATTTTTTCTACTAACAGGATAAATTGCATCAGTTTTATCAAAATATGTCATTAACTGAGGTAAATATTTGTTTGTTTTAAAGAAATAAGCTTCTTCTTTTTCTCTTTTAACTTCTCTTCCACAATCAGGACAAATATGATTTTCTCCAACTTGAGTTTCAGTCCAAAAAGATTCACAAGGTTCGCAATACCAACCTTCATAATTTCCTAAATAAATATCATCTTGTTTTAAGAAAGTTGAAAAAATGCTTTGAACAACTTTAATGTGTCTTTCTTCTGTAGTTCTAATATAATCATCATTTGAGATTTCCATTGCTTCCCAAAGATGCTTAAAAATCTTAACTTTTTCATCAACATATTCTTGAGGTGTTTTACCTTCTTTTGCCGCGTTATTTTGAATTTTTTGACCATGTTCATCTGTACCAGTTAAAAAATATACATCTTTATGCTTTTCTCTTTGATAACGAGCAAAAACATCACATAAAGTCGTACAATATGCATGACCAATATGAGGTTCACCACTTGGATAATATATTGGCGTGGTGATATAAAATTTATTCTTTTCCATAAAATAAACTAACTCCTATTTATTGACTTCGTAATGAGTAACTTTGTCTATACTTTCTCCATCGATTTGTAATGCTGTAGGCTTATCAAATGTAACACTAACATGTTTACCAGTTAATATAGTTACTTTCTTTGTTTTTTTAACATGTTCGCCTTTAAATATTTTTGGGAATAACATCAATCCATTAATCTTATTTAAATCGTGCCATATACAAACCGTAACATGGTCAGACATTCGATCTTGAGCTGGAGCAACTTTCATTCCACCACCATAATATTTACCATTCATAGCAGACGCTAAGAATACATTTTTATAGTTATATTCCTTGCCGTCTACAACGACTTTTGCATTAACTTTTTTAAATTTACCTAAAAGTAATTTAATTGAAAGTGTTGTGTAATTAATATCTGTTTTACCTTCTGCTTTCATCTTATCGCTTTCAACACAAACTAAGCCATCAATACCAAATCCAATACCATTAATATATTTACATTCAATATCGTTAACATTAACAGTAGGAAGATTTTTAAGATATGGATTTAATAAGACAAAATCTTCTTTAAATTCATTAATATCCCTAATAAAATCGTTTCCGTTTCCAGCTTTATAAAGATAAATATTTTTATCAAAATTTGAGAAATCATATTTATTTACAAACTTATTTAAAGTTCCATCTCCACCACACAAAACAATATCATCATTAGAATCTAATGTCTTTAAAAATTCTTCCGCATTATTAATCTTAGTAACATCTACTAATTTTAATGATTTAGAATCATCGATCTTATTCATAGCTTCAATTAATTTATTTTGTTCTAAACAAGTTGAAGATAATGGGTTATATAAAACGTATCTCATAAAATATTCTCCTTTAAGTAAGTTTCTATAATATTTTTGCAATATATTGATAATTCTGAAGTAGACATATCCTTATATTCATCATATTGTAGCACTTTAATTATATCATAAAAAACTATATGTTTTTTAAATAATAAGTTATTATTCACATCATCCGTATATCTAACTCCAGATAAAACTATAGGACAATGTGATTTTTTAGCAATAGAAAATGAACCTGCTTTAAATTCACCTAAAGTATAATCTTTATTTCTAGTTCTTGTTCCTTCAGGAAAAATACCTATAGATGTATTTTCTTCTTCTACAAATCTTATTGCATCTTTAATAGCAAAAAACTCTTGTTTTAAATTGTCTCTATCTAAGCTAACATATGCGCAGCCATGAATCATTTTACCCACAAATGGTATTTTAAATAATGAGTTTTTTGCTATAAAAACAAGTTTATATTTTTTTAAGTAAGTATCGATTAATAATGAATCTAAATTTGATCTATGATTAGAAATTATTAAATATGCTTTATCTTTTTCAAGTTTTTCTAATCCAGTGCATTTTACTTTCATTCCGAATAAAGAAAACAAAAAATAACTAAATATCTTAAGTAAATTTCTAAAATATTTGCTTTGTTTATTTCTTTTTTTATTTTTGTTTTCAAAAAATGTTAATATGAAAAATACTACAAAAAATAATATAACTAACGTTAAAGCGCTAGCCAAGGTAAATCCTAAAGATATAAGTAAAGAATAATACCAATTAAAGGTATTAAATCCCAAAAACCCTATTAAAAACCCACTTAAAATTGAAATTAATACAAATACTACTTTAACCATATCTACTTAAATTTTACATTTGAATCAAACGTTTTTCCATTATTAAACTTTTTACTAATAAATGAACTTGAATAAGTAGACAAAGAGAATACATCTCCACTATAGAACAATGAATTGTTATCACAAGATACAATTTTTTTAGTTATTGTACTATAGAAAGGTTTTGAATATGAAGAATAATTACCAGATTTATCTATTAACATAATTTCATGATATAAAGAACTAAAATGAAATGATGAAGGAAAAATAACACCTTTATTCCTTAAATTAGCATATATAACTTCTTCGTTTTCGCCATTACTTCCTTCACCTGTATTTGTAGCAAATTTAGTTAAAGACTCATTAACGCTTAAATCTTCACCATCATAATAACTTCCAACATAAGTTCCATTATAATATTTAATTGATACTAATCTAGCATCAATATGATAAACTCTAAATCCGGAATTGGTTTGAGCTTTATATCCATTTTCGTATTTCTTATCGCTATCATTTTTATTTAATCCTGTAGGAGTATAGTATTCAATTAAAATATATTCATCAAAAGGATTAAAATATTTTTTACCATTTTTAGTTATTAAAGATAAACCATTATATGGAACAATAATGAAGTTATTTTCATCATTTTTAGTAGATAATGTGATGTCACAATCTCCACTAACAATATATGGTTTAACCCACCCTAATAACATTTTTGAATAATAGTTATGATCTATAATATTAGCATCCATCATATCTACTCCTCCTAAAGGAGAATAGTTGCTATTATAATCATAATAATCATTTAAACCTAACATATGCCCAGTTTCATGAATATATGTATGAGAATCAATAAGATTAACTTCACTCTTATCCATAAAATCATAACTTGCCCAAGCAAAACAATTTGTAACAGGATTAGTTGTTGAAGGTGTTTTACTACTTTGGTCCCAATATGTATAAGCCCAATAATTAGAACTAATATTTATACCTTGTTTTTTAGCAGTTATATAATCATAATAATTATAAATTAACCAAATACCATCAATATAACCATCTTTATCAGAATCATATAATGATGTGTCAATATCTAAATAAGTAACTGCATCATTCATGATTTGAATAACATCAGATTCGCTTTTAATATCTCCTAAATATTTATATCCACTTTTTGTAACATCATACCATGATGCAACATCACCAGTTAAATTTAATTTATTATATGAACTTTTTTTATAAAATGTATTAACACTTTCATATGACAAAGTAGAACTACTACCAAAAAAAGCTTCATTAATCTTTTCTTTATTTTCACTAGTTGCAGCAAAACTAGTTGATATTGGTTTTAAATGAGCGGTAGAATACTTTAATCCAGATAGATCAATAGGCAAAACTAAAATCTTACTATCTCCAGTACTAGGAACGTATTTAACATTTTTATATATTGAATTAGTCTTATAAAAAGACATCGTATTTGTTATTTCATAATCACTAGGCTTAATAACGTTATCACTAACTGAAACAGTATCACCTACTGATAAATTAATATTTGCACCATTATCTAAAATAATATTTCTTTGAGCTCCAGGAAAAAAACTGCAGCTTGACAAACAAGCAACGCCAAAAAACAATGCGCCAAATGATATAGTTTTTTTAAATTTCATATTTATTTATCCTTATAAAAATTTACAACATCGTTATAAACAGTCATCTTATCTTTTTCATTTAAGACTTCGTGTTTCATATTTTTATAAATTCTTAATTTTGCATTTAAATTATATTTTCTATATAAATTAAAGAGTTTTACTAAACCTTTTCCGTTATTACCAACTGGGTCTTTTTCTCCACCAATAATAAATATCTTTAAGTCTTTAGAAATGTTTTTAACATTCTTTGATTTTTGAATAGTATTTAAACCCTTCATAAATTCTTTATAAAAACCATTTGAACATCTATATCCACTTAATGGATCGGCATCATAAGCTAAAATGTTGTCTTCATCAAATGAAATCCAAGCATTAGGACTCTTTTCATTTTTAACAGTTTTTTCATACGCTCCAACAGAAAGATTATGTAATAATTTAGCATCTTTATCTTTATTTTTCTTTGTAACAACCATTTTACAAACACAGACACCAAAACCAACTAAAGGATTTCTTCCATTTGTTCCACATAATACTACTCTTTTAATATTTTTAGAATATTTTTCAATATATCCTTGAGCAACAAAACTACCCATAGAATGTGAGAAAATATTAACATCTTTATTAAATTTTGCTTTTAATTCTAATATAAAATCATTAAAGATTTCTATTTCTTTAGTGAAATAATCTTCCATTGGTCTACCAAGTTCGCCATTATCTCCTTGTCCAGAATGATCTAAACAATAAACTGAATAGCCATGTCTATTTAAAAATGTAGCAAAATGATCATATCTTCCACTATGTTCTGCCATACCAGTAATAATTAAAATTATTTCTTTAGGATCATCAATTTCCCATTTGTGTCCTTTAAGTGTAACATCATATTTAGTCTTATATTCTAATAATTCCATATTGATACTCCTTTATATTTAAATTGTTACTTTAATTATATACAAAAATTAATATTTTTTCTTTAAAATAAATATTAATATTTATTTTGTATTAAATTATTTATAGAAATAATTACATAAAGAAATAATAAAAATAAATAAAAAACCTCAATCCGTATAACATTTCATATACTTTTTGAGGAATTTCTTTAAAATAATGGTGCCCCTTCGCAGAGTCGAACTACGCATAGATCCTTACCATGGATCCGTTATACCGATTAAC
>CAYNBG010000044.1:2141-7288 GCA_964395495.1 uncultured Staphylococcaceae bacterium | reverse complement strand
GTGAAAAAATATATGGTTTCTTTGATGCTTCAGCTCCAATTGTTTATAAAAATAGTTTAGATTTATCTAATGTTACATTTCAAAGCAGATATGAAGAAAATAATGATGATACATATATAAATTTTCCGTTAAATAAAGAAGAATATGATGTGTTTTATAATGAATTAATAAACGCTAAAAAAGCTTTATTACATGATTTTGATACGCAATATTTTGAATCTTGTTTACCTATTGAAGTTATTGCTTCAAGAGGCTATAAAACCTTACTTCACGGGCCTTTAAAACCTGTTGGATTTAATTTTAAAGAGATGCCATATGCTGTTGTTCAATTAAGAAAAGATGATTTAATTGGAGAATTTTATAATATTGTAGGTTTTCAAACAAATTTAACATATCCTGAGCAAAAAAGAGTATTTAGTTTAATCCCTGGTTTAAGAAATGCTAAATTTGTTCGATATGGTTTAATGCATAGAAATTCATACATATACGCTCCTAAAGTTTTAGATGATTATTCTAGACTTAAGATTAATAAAAATATATATATTGCTGGTCAATTAAGCGGTGTTGAAGGGTATGTTGAGTCTGCTGCAAGTGGACTATTAGTCGGATATTATGTTTATGCTCAAATTTTAAACAAAGAAGTAAAGCCATTGTCGTTTAATACATGTTTAGGCGCTCTTTTAAGATATATTACACATACAGGTATGAATAATTTTTCACCAATGAATGCTAATTTTGGTATAATTTATAAGGCAAATAGCATGGATAAAGGTGAAGTTTTAACAAGATCTTTAAAAGATATAGAAAACTTTAAAAAACAATTTAATGAATAGACAAGAACAAGAGTTTTTAGATTATTTAAGACACGATCTTCAATATAGCGAAAATACTGTTATCGCTTATAAACAAGATATTGATTTATTTTTAGAATATCTTTACGAGGAAGGTGAAGATTTTACCAATATTGATAAGATGGTAATCCGTAACTTTATGCAAACTAGACTTGAAACAGTAAATTATAGAGGAAATAATGAATCCGAAAGAACTTTAAGAAGAAGAATATGTTCTTTAAGAAAATTTTATAAATATCTTTATAAAAGAAATGTTGTCTCTTCAAATCCATTTTTAATGATTCGTCAACCTAAAAAACATGATAAAATGCCCGATGTTTTATATAATTCACAAGTCGAGCAACTATTAAAAGCGAATAACGAAAGAACTGATTCGCTTAAAAATAGAGATCAAGCATTACTTGAATTGATGTATTCAAGCGGGATGAGATGTAGTGAAGTTGTTAATTTAAAAATTTTAGATATTGATTTTTCTGGTAGATTTATTCGTGTTTTTGGTAAAGGGAAAAAAGAAAGAATAGTACCTTTTAGTAATGAAGCAAAACTTTGTTTAATTGATTATATTAAAAATTATCGACCATTATTACTCAATAAATGCCCTATTGAAAAGCATACAAATTATGTTTTTTTAAATAATAGAGGTGAAAAATTAACTACAAGAGGATTAGAATTTATAATGCAAAACATTATTAAAAAGACCGGATTAAGTCTTGGTTTTGATTTACACCCTCATACATTAAGACATACTTTTGCAACACATCTTTTAGAAGGAGGAGCTGATCTTAGACTTATACAAGAACTTTTAGGTCATGAATCAATAAATACGACTCAAATATATACACATGTTTCAAAAGAAGCGCTTAAAAATCAATATAATACCTATTTCCCTGATGGTAAAAAGAAATAATAATTATTTATTTATAAATAAATATTGCACATTATGTATAAAAATTGATATAATTATACGACTTTTGTTTATTAGCAAAAGAATACGCACACTATGGATTCAGTTGCCTAGTCTCCTTAATCGGAGGGAAAATTGTTAGAAATAGTGGAGGCTTAACAAATTGGAGGAGTCAAAAATGACTGAAGAAAAAGAAACAATCGTTGAAACTTCTAACGATGAAAAAGAAGTAGAAGTTAAAGAAAACGTTATGGATACTGTCGTCCATGATGAAAATGCTGAAGTTATTACTTTAAGAAAATTAATTGAAAATGGAGTTCACTACGGACACCAAACAAGAAAATGGAATCCAAAAATGAAACCATTTATCTACAAAGCAAGAAATGGAATTTATATTATCGATTTAAACAAAACTAAGACAGGTGTTGAAGAAGCTTATGCTAAATTAAAAGAAATCGTTTTAGATGGTGGAAAAGTATTAATCGTTGGTACAAAAGATAACGCTAAAGATATCGTTAAAGAAGAAGCTGAAAGAAGTGGATCATTCTACATCAACAATAGATGGTTAGGTGGTATCTTAACAAACTTCAAAACAATTAGAACAAGAATTAGAAAATTAAAAGATTTAGAAGCTAGTGAAATTGATGGCGAATGGGAAAAACTTCCTAAGAAAGAAGCTGCTCAATTAGCTAAAGAAAAAGAAAAATTATCTAAGAACCTTGAAGGTATCAAAGAAATGATTAAAGTACCAAATGCTTTAATTATTGTTGATCCAACAATCGAACACAATGCTGTTAAAGAAGCAAACAAATTAGGTATTCCTGTATTTGCTATCTGTGATACAAATTGTAACCCAGATGGTATTAACTATGTTATCGCTGGTAATGATGATGCTACAAAGAGTGTCAAATTATTAGTTGGTGTCTTAAATGATGCTGTTGTTGAAGCTAAAGGCGGATTACCAGAATTTGCATTTACTAAAGATGCAGATGATAAAGAAGTCACTATGGCTGATGCTATTAGAGAAGCTGATAGAGAAAATGCTTTAAGATTAGCTGCAAGAAGAGAAATGCAAAGAGAAAGACTTGAAAGAGAAAAAGCTAGAAGAGAATCTTTTGGTAAAAAAGAAGAAACTAAAGCTGAAGTAACTGATGAAAAAGCTGGAGAAGAAAAACCTGTTAAAAAAACAAGAAGAGCTCCAAAGAAAGAAGAAGCTAAAGTCGAAACTAAAGGAGAATAATCATGGCTAGTAACATTGAATTAATCAAAATTCTTAGAGAAAGAACAGGAGCAGGTATGATGGATTGCAAACATGCTCTTGATGAAACTGGTAATGATGTTGATAAAGCTACTGATTGGTTAAGAGAAAAAGGTATTGCAAAACAAGCTAAAAAAGCTGATAGAATTGCTGCTGAAGGTTTAGCATTAATCGCTAATTGCGATAAATGCGGAGCTGCTTGTGTTTGTGAAGTTAACTGTGAAACTGATTTCGTTGCTGGTGCTGATCCATTTAAAGAATTAGTATTAAGCTGTGCTAGTAAAGCATTAAGTGAAAGACCATCTACATTAGATGAATTAAATGCATTAGTAAAAGAAGATTTTACTGATGCTGCTGTTAAATTAGGAGAAAAATTAACAGTCAGAAGATTTGATGTTGTCACAACTGAAAATGGCCAAGGACTTGGCACATACATCCATATGGGTGGTAAAATTGCTGTCATCGTTAAACTTGAAAAAGCTGATGCTGCTTTAGCTAAAGGATTAGCAATGCAAATCGCTGCTAATTCTCCAAAATATATTGCTGAAAGCGATATTCCTGCTGAAGTTATCGAAGCTGAAACAAAGATTCAAACAGAAGCAAGTAAAAACGATCCAAAATTAGCTAACAAACCAGAAGCTGCTTTAGTTAATATTGTAAAAGGTAAAGTAAAGAAAGTTTTGTCTGAATCAGTATTATCTGAACAAGATTATCTTTTAGAACCAGGTAAGAAAGTTGCTCAAGTTTTAGAAGAAAATCACAACAAAGTTGTCTCATTTATCCGCTATCAAGTTGGTGAAGGTCTTGAAAAGAGAAAAGATGATTTTGCTGCTGAAGTTATGGCTCAAGCAAAATAATAAAAAATTAAAAATAAATAAGGCACTTTAGTGCCTTTTATTTTATAATAATTGTATATGGAAGCAAAATTTAAAAAAGTTATTTTAAAATTAAGTGGAGAAGCTATTGCTGATAATAGTTCTTTTTCCATTTTATCACCAACAAAACTTAAAGATATAGTTACTTTAATTAAAAAATTATATGATAACGGAATTAAAGTTGGCGTAGTTATTGGAGCAGGTAATATTTTTAGAGGACGAATTGCTGCTGATGCTGGAATTGATCATGTAAGTGGTGATTACATGGGAATGATGGGTACTGTTATTAATTTAAAAGCAATTTCAAGTTTATTAAACGAAGCAAAAGTACCTAATGTTTTATATAGCGCATTAGAAGTTAAAAATGTTGCAATCAAATATGATCCAAATAAAGCAAAAAAAGATTATGAAGATAAAGTAGTTCTTTTAGGTGGAGGAATTGGTTTACCATTTTATACAACTGATACATGTGCTGCTAAAAGAGCTATTGAACTTGGTGCTGAGTGTATTTTAGCTGGTAAATATGGTGTTAAAGGAGTCTATGATAAAGATCCTAGAACAAATAGCGATGCTAAATTTTTAGAAGAGTTAACTTATCAACAAGTTTTAGATATGAATTTAAAAGTAATGGATACTAGTGCTATTGAGTTACTTTTAGGAAAAAATATAGTTACCAAAGTTTTTTCAATGGAAAATATGGATAATTTTGTATATGCTATTGAGAATAAGAAAATTGGTACAACAATAAAGGAGAAATAAGATGGATATTTTACAAGATGCAGAAGTAAGAATGCAAAAGGCAGTAGAAAATTTTAAAGAAAATTTAACTGTATTAAGAACTGGTAGAGCTAATGCAGCTTTACTTGATAATATTCAATGTGATTATTATGGTGAAAAGATGGATATTACAGCAATTGCTTCAGTTAAGGTTCCTGAACCTAGACAACTTTTAGTTATTCCTTATGATCAAAATGATATTAAAGCAATCGTAGCTGCAATTAATGCTAGTGATATTGGAATTAATCCTATTGTTGATGGAAAACAAATTAGATTAAATATTCCTGCATTAACAGAAGATAGAAGAAAAGAACTTGTTAAAAAAGCTAAAGTATATGCAGAAGATTGTAAGGTTGCAATTAGAAATGTTAGAAGAGATGCAATCGATACAGTTAAAAAAGATGATACATATACTGAAGATACAAGAAAAACTGAAGAAAATGAAATTCAAAAATTAACTGATAAATATATTAAAAACGTTG
>CAYNBG010000044.1:0-2131 GCA_964395495.1 uncultured Staphylococcaceae bacterium | reverse complement strand
TTGATGATTTATTTAAAACTAAAGAATCAGAAATAATGGCAATCTAAAATGGATAATAATCATCAGATTCAAGTTAACAATATAAGTGATGATGCAAAAAAATCTTTCAAAAATAGATTAATTGTTGGAGCAATTTTAATTGCGATAGTATTACCTTGCATCATGATTGGTAATTACACATTTATGTGCTTGATATTTTTAGCATCTGTAATTTCTACTCATGAAATTATTAAAGCACCTCAATCTATTGAAAAGAAATTTAAAAATATTATATATGTATTTGCTTATTTGATGATGGTTTTGCTTGTATATTGGACATTTGCTAGACGTTTGATGGACGCGTATTTAAATTTTGAATACGTTCTTAAACCACTAGATTCTACGCAAGTGTTTTCATATGCATTATATACCGATTTCAATTCACCTACTATATCGATTTCCGCATTCGCTTTTAGTATGGTGTTCTTATTTTTAATGGTTTTAATTGATAAAAACTTCACTATACATGATGCATTCTATTTTATAGGTATGTTATTTATTGTTTCGCTTGGTTACCAAGCAATGATGTATTTACGTTTTTATCCATTTACTGCTATTAGTAATCAAATATCTACGTTAAATAATCAAATTACATCATTAACTAACGCTGATGCAGCTGGAAATGCAGATAAAATCAACGAGCTTAAAGATTTAGTAAAAACTTTAACTAATAAATTAACAGATCCATGGTTTAAATATGGTGAATCTGCATGTTTGTTTATTTATATGTGTTTTGGAACATTAATGAGTGATACAGGCGCTTATATTGTTGGTATGTTATTTGGAAAACATAAATTATGCCCAAATATCTCACCTAAAAAGACAATTGAAGGATTTGTTGGCGGAATTGTGTTTTCTCTTGTAGTTACATTATCATTTGCATTTGGTTTAGTGTTTACAGGACATGATTTAGTTTATGGTTTATTAGATGCAAATCATTGGTATTTTATAGTAATTTTAAGTTTATTGATGCCTTTAATCTCTACATTTGGTGATTTATTATTCTCATCCGTTAAAAGGGGTTATCAAATTAAGGATTTTGGAAAAGTACTTCAAAGCCATGGTGGCGTTTTAGATAGAGTCGATAGTGTATTAATTACTTCTATTTTATTAGGTTTAATCATCCCTCTATTTAGCGAAATACTTAAATATATAGCAACATTTGTTAAATGAAAATAATATTATTAGGAATAAATGGATCAATTGGTAAAACAACATTAAAAGTTTTATCAAATTTTAAAAATAACTGGGAAATAGTAGGATTTTCAATTGGAAATGATGCTAGTAATGTTAATTATTTAATTAAAACATATAAACCTAAAGCTGTTTCTTTTAAAAATGAAAAAGATTATTTTTTATATAAAAATTTATATAAAGATGTCTTATTTTTTTATGGTGAAGAATCTTATTTAAAATTATTAGATAATATTGAATATGATATTTTAATTAATGCATTGAGTGGATTTAGTGGTTTTAAACCATCTATTAATTGCTTAAAGCAAAATAAAATTTTACTATTAGCAAATAAAGAAAGTTTGGTTGCTGGTGGAGAAATTATTAATGATATTTTAAAAACTAATGGAAAACTTATTCCTATTGATAGTGAACACGTAGCAATTAAAAAATGTTTAGAAAATGAAGATATAAAAAATGTTAAAAATATTATAATAACAGCTAGTGGTGGACCTTTTTTTGAACTTGATAAAGCTGAATTTAAAAACATAACAAAAGAAAAAGCTTTAAATCATCCTACACGGAAAATGGGACAAAGAATTACAATAGATTCTTCAACAATGATGAATAAATGTTTTGAACTTATTGAAGCTTATTATTTATTTAATATTGATTTTTCAAAAATTAAAGTTTTAGTAGATAGAAGAAGCTTAATTCATGGTTTAGTTATATTTAATGATGGAAGAATTAAAGAATGCAAATACACTCCAACAATGGAAAACCCTATTAAATATGCCTTAGATAAAGCTTTTAATAATGAGTTAGATTTATCTGATGTATATTTAGTAGATAAAATTGATTCTAATCTATTAGAAATGAATTATGACAAATTTCCTTTAATTAATTTAAGTAGTTTAGT
>CAYNBG010000043.1:0-7335 GCA_964395495.1 uncultured Staphylococcaceae bacterium | reverse complement strand
GCTGGGTTCAAAACGTCGTGAGACAGTTTGGTCCCTATCTGTCGTGGGCGTAGGAAATTTGAACGGACCTGTCCTTAGTACGAGAGGACCGGGATGGACATGGCAACGGTATATCGGTTGTTCCGCCAGGAGCATGGCCGAGTAGCTGCCCATGGAAAGGATAAACGCTGAAAGCATCTAAGCGCGAAGCCTACCGTAAGATGAGATTTCCCATTCGCAAGAAGTAAGTGCCCCCTAATGTTAAGGGGTTGATAGGTTAGAGATGTAAGCACAGTAATGTGTTCAGTCGACTAATACTAATAGCACGAGGACTTAATTTCATAAGATTTTAATCAAGTTTTAAAATGTATGTAAATTTTGGGTAACGAAGGAACATAAAAATACTAAATATCTAGTTTTCAGAGAACAAATATTGTAGAATATACTAGTATCTCGATTGAGTCTGGTTACGATGACGCAGTGGACACACCTCTTCCCATACCGAACAGAGAAGTTAAGGACTGTGGTGCTGAAGGTAGGCATTAGCTGAGAATAAGGAGTAGCCGGGCTCTTTTTTTTCAAAAAAGTAGTCATTTATGAAATTATAGATAAATATATTTATCTATTATTAACTTATGAATTATGGTATAATTCTAGATATAAGTAGGATTTTTTATGGAAGAAAAAAGCATTAAAGACAAAAAGAACGAAATGAATCTTAAAAAAGAGATAGCTAATTTAATTGGTGAAACAGTTAAAGAATGCTATGGTGTTGTTGGACTTACAAAAGTAAGATCTATAAAAAACCAACTTATTATTTTAAAAAAAGAAAATTATGTTGATGGAGTCTTAGTATTTAAAGGCAAAGATAATAAATACGATATAGATGTCCATTTAGTTGTCGCTTATGGTGTAAAAATTAGCGAAGTTGTAAATGAAGTCAGTAAAAGAATAGCATATGAAGCTAATAAAAAGTACGGAAACATTTTTGGTAAAGTTAATGTTTACGTCGATGACTTATTAAATTTATAACTTATATCCAAAAGGAGAATAAGAATGAAAACAATCGACGGCCAGTTATTTAAGAATATGGTTTTGAGTGCTTCAAATAACTTATATAACCATTATCCTGAAGTTGATGCTTTAAATGTATTTCCTGTCCCAGATGGTGATACAGGAATGAATATGAATCTTACTTTAACAAGTGGTTCAAAAGAAGTTGAAAATAGAAACGAAAACGATATTTATAGTATTGCAAAAACCTTTTCTCGTGGTTTATTAATGGGAGCTAGAGGTAATAGTGGTGTTATTACTTCTCAAATTTTTAGAGGATTTGCTCAATCTTTAGAAAATAAAAAAGAAATAAATGTTATGGAACTTTCTGAAGCATTTGTTAGTGCTGCTCAAGTTGCATATAAAGCAGTTGTTAAACCTGTAGAAGGTACAATTTTAACAGTTATTAGAGAAACAAGTGAAAATTTGGCTAAAAAAGTTAATCCTTCAATGTCTATTGAAGAAGCTTTTAAAATTGTTTTAAAAGAAGCAAAAGAATCTTTAGCTAGAACTCCAAACCTTCTTCCTGTATTAAAAGAAGTTGGTGTTGTTGATAGTGGCGGAGCCGGTTTAGTTAAAATCTTAGAAGGTATGAATGCAGCATTAAATGACGAATTTATCGAAAGAAATGAAGCTGAAGTAGTTGAAACTAAAGGTGCTGCTCAAGTTGCTGCAGATGATGAAAGCAGTGAATTTGGTTATTGTACAGAGTTTATTTTAAGATTAGGTCCTGCTGATAGTAAAAAAGCTTTTAATAAAAATAGATTTACATCAGTCTTAGGTGCTCATGGTAATAGTTTAGTTGTTGTTCAGGATGAAGATCTTGTTAAAGTCCATGTTCATACATTAACTCCAGGTAATATATTTAATTATGCTCAACAATTTGGTGAGTTTGTTAAACTTAAATGTGAAAACATGACAGAACAACATAATGAAATCTTATTTAGCGAAAAAGGACAGGAAATGGCTGCTAGTAAGCTTAAAGAAGCCCCTCTTGCTGCTCCTAAAGAAGAAAAGAAAAAAGAAAAAGTTAAATATGCTTTGATCGCTACAAGTAGTGGAAAAGGGATCGATGAATTATTTAATGAAGTTGGTGTTGAATATATTGTTAGCGGTGGTCAAACAATGAACCCTTCTACAAATGATTTTATTGAAATGATTAAAAAAGCTAATGCAGAAGTTACATATATTTTCCCAAATAATGGAAATATAATTCTTGCAGCAAACCAAGCAAAAGATGTTTTAAAAGATGAATATCAAGTTATTGTTATTCCTACAAAAACAATTATGCAAGGCGTTGTTAGCGCGATGAATTTCAATCCTGATTTAAGTGTCGAAGATAATGAAAAAGCTTTAAATGATGCTATTTCAACAGTTAAATCTGGAGCAGTTACATTCTCAATTAAAGATACTGAAATTAATGGTGTAAGTGTTAAAAAAGACGAATTTATGGCTATTAAAGAAAGCAAAGATATTATTTCTTCATTACCTAATAAGATTGATGCTTTAAAAGATTTATTAGCTCATGAAATTGATGAAGATAGTGCAATTGTTACTATTCTTTGTGGAGAAGATATCACTGAAGAAGAAAGAGAAGAGGTTGCATCATTTGTAAGTGAAACATATCCTGATGTAGATGTTGATATTAGAGATGGAAAACAACCTGTATATAGTTTTATTATTGGTGTTGAATAAAAATTAAATTAAAAATGCTCTTCTTTTAAAGAGCATTTTTTATAAAATAAAAGGAGATTATAAGTTATGAAATTTGTTTTAGATATGATGGGTGGAGATAATGGTAGTAAAACTACTGTTCCAACAGTTAAAGAATATATTAAAAATAATAAAGATGTAATTTTTTATTGTGTTGGTAATGAAGAAGAATTACAAGAATTAAAAGATGTTAAAAACGTTATTATTGTTCCTTCTAAAACAGTTTTAAAAATGGATGTAAATCCTATGGATGCTCTTCATCAAAATGATTCTAGTTTAAATGTTGCTATAGACACATATTTAAAAGAAGGCTGTGATGCTTTAATTAGCGCAGGAAGTACTGGTGCTTTAGTTACAGAAGGTGTATTTAAAATTAAAAGATTACCTGGTATTAAAAGACCTTGCTTAGTTTCACCTTTTCCTACAATTATTAAAGGTAAGAGATTTGTTTTTGCTGATGAAGGTGCAAATATTGAAAATAGTCCAGAAAATTTACAACAATTTGCAAGAATGTGTTCAATATATTATTCAATTGCTTATAATGAAAAATCTCCTAAAGTCTATTTATTAAATAACGGTACTGAAGAAGAAAAAGGTACTCAATTATGTAAAGATACATACCAATTATTAAAGAACGATTCTTCGATTAATTTCTGTGGAAATATGGAAGGAAGAGATGCTTTATTTGGTGTTGCTGATGTTTTAATTACTGATGGTTTTAGTGGTAATATATTTTTAAAATCTACCGAAGGTGCTTGTAAAGCTATGGGTACATTAATTAAAAAAGCATTTAAAAAGAATTTATGTACTAAAATTGGTTATTTATTTGCTAAAAAAGGCTTTGATGATTTAACTAGTACAATGGATTATAAAAACGTGGGTGGGGCTTTGCTTTTAGGTGTAAACGCTGTTGTAATTAAGGCTCATGGAAATAGTGATGTTCAAGGTTTAACAAGTTCAATAAATTTAGCTAAGAAATTAGTAGAAGGAAATATTTTAAATAAGATTAAGGAAAATATTTAATGAAGAGTTTAGATGATTTTTTTAAAAAATTTAAAATAAAACCTCATAATGTAGATCTTTATGAGATGGCTTTTACTCATTCTTCTTTTAATAGTGAAGCTAAAACTCATCATCACGATTATGAAAGACTTGAATTTATTGGAGATTCTGTTTTAGGTTTTGTAGTTGCAAGCTTGCTTTTTACTCATCATAGCGAGATGAGAGAAGGTGATTTAACTAAAGCTAAAGCAGCATTAGTTCAAACAAAATCATTAGCAAACTATGCTAAAAAGTTAGGATATTACGATTATATTAAAACTGGCCATTCATTATCTAATCAAGAGTTAATGCAAAATCAATCAATATTTGAAGATATTTTTGAAGCTGTTATTGGGGCTATATATCTTGACCAAGGAATTGATTTTGCTACTAAATTTATTACAGATATTTATTTAGATGATGTTATTAACTTTAATATGGAAAGCATCAAAGATTATAAATCAATGTTACAAGAAATGATTCAATGTGAACATAGAGAATCAGTGACATATAAAACAGTTCAAGAAAAAGGACCTCCTCATGATAGAACATTCTTTGTCGAAGTATATTTTAATAAATTATGTTTAGGAAAGGGTGTTGGTAAATCAAAAAAAGAAGCTGAACAATCTGCAGCTTGTGATGCATTAAGAAAGAAAGCGACGTTATAAGTATGGGTTTATTTAAGTTTTTAAAAGAAAAATTATTTAAGAAAAAAGATACACAAGAAGAAGAAACTAAAAATGAAGAATCTTTATCTAGATATGATAAAGGTATGGAAAAATCTAGAAAAGAATTTTCTTCTAAGTTAGACGCGTTAACAAAAAGATATAAAACTGTTAATGAAGATTATTTTAACGAACTTGAAGAAATCTTAATTGAAGCCGATTGTGGTGTTTCTTTTACTTTAGATATTATTAATGAATTATTAAATGAATCTAAAGAAAAAGGAATAGATGATCCTAAAACAATTAATGAAGAATTAGTAGATAAAATGTTTTTAAATTATCTTCAAGAAGGTGATGATATTAAAAATGAAATAGATTTTACGTCTACTCCTAAAGTATTAATTGTAATGGGTGTTAATGGTGTAGGTAAAACTACTTCGATTGCTAAACTTGCATATAGATATAAAAATCAAGGTAAAAAGATTGTTTTAGTTGCTGCAGATACATTTAGAGCTGGTGCTAAAGAACAATTATCTATTTGGGCAAATAGATTAGGAATTGATATTGTTACAGGAAATGATAATGAAGATCCTGCTTCAGTTGCGTATAAAGGTGTAGTATATGGTAAAGAACATAATGATGATTTAATTATCATTGATACAGCAGGAAGACTTCAAAATAAACAATCTTTAATGGATGAACTTAAAAAAATAACTAAAGTTATTAAAAAAGAAAATGATAATCCAATTGAATCATTTTTAATTATAGATGCAACAACTGGACAAAATGGAGTTCTTCAAGCAAAAGCTTTTAAAGAATTAACTGATATCACTGGTATTGTTATTACTAAAATGGATGGAACTAGTAAAGGTGGTATTATTTTAGCTATTAGACAAGAATTAGGTATACCAGTAAGATTTATTGGATTAGGTGAAAAGATGGAAGATCTTGAAGAATTTGATCTTGATAAATATTTATATGGATTATGTAGTGGACTTATTAAAGATGAACAAAATTGAAGAATTTGATTATATAAATAACTTATATTCAATCTATAAAAATCTATTAACTGATAAACAACAAAAGGTTATTGAAAACTATTATGTTTATAATCTTTCTTTAGGAGAAATAGCTACTACAATTAATATTTCTCGTAGTGCTGTTAATGATACTTTAACTCACGCTAAAGAGAATTTATTAGATTATGAAGACAAACTTGGCTTATATAAAAAAGAATATCAAGTAAAAGAAATATTAGAAAAAAATAAGGTTAATAAAAAGATTATCGATGAAGTTATGGAGGTGATTTAAAATGGCATTTGAAGCATTACAAGATAAATTTAGTAGAATTATTAAAAGTATTAAAGGTGAAGCCAGATTAACAGAAAAAAATATGGATGATATGCTTAAAGAAGTCCGTATTGCTCTTTTAGAAGCAGATGTTAATTATAAAGTTGTTAAAACATTTGTTCAAGATGTTAAAGAAAAAGCTATTGGTCAAGATGTTTATACTAAGTTAAATCCTAGCGAAATGGTTGTTAAAATAGTTAAAGATGAATTAGTTGAACTTTTAGGAAGTGATAATGTTGAACTTCACTATAATAAAAATAAACCTACTGTTATCATGCTTGTAGGTCTTCAAGGTAGTGGTAAAACTACTACAGCTGCTAAACTTGCTTATTTAATGAAAAATAAATTGAATAAAAAAGTTTTAATGGCAGCATGTGATGTTTATAGACCTGCAGCTATTGAGCAATTAGCCCAATTAGCAAAGAAATTAGATGTAGACCTTGTAAATATGGGAGATAAAGAAAACCCCGTTAATATAGCCTTAAAAGCAAAAGAAAAAGCATTTAATGATCATTATGATGTTTTAATTATAGATACAGCAGGTCGTCTTCAAATCGATGAACCTTTAATGGAAGAATTAAAGAATATTAAAAGAGAAGTTGGACCTGATGAAATATTACTTTTAACTGATGCTTTAGCAGGTCAAGATACTGTTAATGTTGCAAAAGTATTTAATGAAACTTTAGGTCTTACTGGTGACATTATGTCAAAGATGGATGGAGATTCAAGAGGTGGAGCAGCTTTAAGTATAAGCTATGTAACTGGAGTACCTATTAAATTTATTGGTACTGGTGAAAAGATAACAGATTTATCTATTTTTTATCCTGAAAGAATGGCTGAAAGAATTTTAGGAATGGGAGATGTTTTAACTCTTATTGATAAAGTTCAAGAAAATATTGATGAAAAAGAAGCTAAAAAAGCTGTTAATAAAATGATGGATGGCCGCTTTACATTAATGGATATGCTTAATCAAATGAAACAGGTTAAGAAAATGGGTAGCTTAAAATCTATTTTAAAATTGATACCAGGGGCACCTAAAATTAGTGATGAACAATTTCAAATGGTCGAAGATGAAATGAAAAATATAGAAGTTATTATTAATTCAATGACTCCAGAAGAAAGAGAAAATCCTGAAATATTAAAAAATAGTAGAAAATGTCGTATTGCAAAAGGTTGTGGTAAAACGAATGCTGATATAAATAGAATGCTTAAAAAATACGAAGAAATGAAAAAACAAATGAAACAACTTAAAAATTATAAAGGCGGAAAATTACCTAGTGGTTTTTAGTAAATTTATATCCTTTTTCTATAGCTTCTAATTCTTTTTTTGAATATGAATTTGATTCAAATTCATCTAATAATTTTAAATCTTTTTTAGTTAATTTTAATTTATTGAATAAATCAGGTCTATATTTTTTTGTATAGCCTAAAGACATTTTATAATGATAATTTTCAATAACCGTATGATTTCCAGAATATAATAATGCTGGAACTTTATCTCCATTAAAGTCATATGGTTCGGTATATTGAGGAT
>CAYNBG010000042.1:0-7446 GCA_964395495.1 uncultured Staphylococcaceae bacterium | reverse complement strand
TTTTCTAGGATTTTTCTTTTCTCTTTCAATATTTAAAATATCAATATATTTATCACCTAATTTATTAATTAATGCAGTTAATTCCTTACTATATTGATTTGCCCAAGCTTTAGATTTAGCATATATTTCTTCTTTTTTCATGTAACCTAAAATTTCTTTACCATAGAAAGCTAATTTATTAATATCAAATAAAGCACCATCTAGACTCATTTTTTTAATATTAAATTTAAAATGATCTAAATCATAGTCTTTAGTTTGGACGATAAAATCTTCGTAATTTGAATTAGCGATAGTCATTAAATAAACAAGCAATGCTTTAGGTTCATATCCACTTTCTAAGAAGAAATCAACGCTAGCTTCACTATCTTTTCTCTTACTTAATTTTCTTCTTGTCCCATTATCCATTTTCATAATAACAGGAAGATGAGCATATTTTGGTAACTTAAATCCTAATGTCTTAAATAATTCAACATGAATTGGTAAAGATGGAAGCCATTCTTCACCTCTTGTAACTAAATTAGTATGCATGAAATGATCATCACAAGCATGAGCAAAATGATATGTAGGAAGTCCATCACTCTTTCTAATAACTATATCTTGATCATTTTCAGTTAATTCAAGTTCACCCCTAATTTCATCTTTTACTTTAATTTTGTTTAAATGATTGCCTGAACTTTTAAAACGAATAACATATGGTTTTCCTTCTTTAATCATTCTTATAGCTTCGTTAACATCTAAATCTCTATAGATAGCATATTTACCATATATACCAGTAATTTCTTTATTCTTAGTTTGTTCATCTCTAATTTTTGTTAAATCTTCTTCAGATAAAAAACAAGGATAAGCAATGCCTTTTTTAAGCATATCTTTAATAACTACATCATAAATATTCTTTCTATCTGATTGTTTATATGGTCCATAAATTCCTGATTCTTTATCACCTAAATAACCTTCGTTAGGTACAATATCAAACTTAGCAAGTTGTTCGATTAATTTATTTCCACTGCCTTCAATTTCTCTTTTTGTATCTGTATCTTCAAGTCTAGTATAAAATACACCTTCACTATCATGAGCCAATTTAAAAGCTACCATACTTGTAAATAAACTACCAGTATGTAAAAATCCAGTTGGAGATGGAGCAAAACGTGTGACTTTACTTCCTTCTTTTAAATTTCTTTCTGGATATCTCTTCTCAAGGTCTTCAAGTGACTCCTTAATGTTAGGAAATATCAATTCTGCTAACTCTTCGTGTAAATTCATAAAATTCTCCTTTGACTTTTCTATTTGTTTATAATATAATACTTAAGCATGCAGGTGTAGTTCAGTGGTAGAACGTAACCTTGCCAAGGTTAATATGCGGGTTCGATTCCCGTCACTTGCTCCAGACATGCATTATTACTCGACTTGATTTGTCGAGTTTTTTTATACATTTTTATCATCATCATTACCTTTTTTCTCATCATTAGATTCTTCATGATTTTGATCATGAATCTCTTTTTGATCATTAGCATGATCTTCTTTATTTTCTTCATTTATATCATTAGATGATGATTCATCTTGAGCGCCCATTTTCTTTTTAAAATCATCTAGTTTATTTTCAGCTATTTTAATTTGATTTTCAAATTCTTGATTATTTCCTTCCATTTCTTTTGCTTGTTTAATCTCGCTAGTCATAATAGAAACAAAATTATTGACAAAATAATTTCTATATACATTAAATATATCTAAATAATGATTAAATAAAATAGGATAAAAAATTAAAGAAACTATTAAAGCAACTACGACACTTGTTAAAGAAATTATCATTATAAAACTTGATGAATTCTTTTCGCTTAGTGAAGAAAAACCAAAATATAATCCAAAATAGCTTCCGATTAAAAACACAAAAAACACAACCAAAATAATCCAAGCATGTGAATAAAAACCTTTTAAAAATTCTTTTTTGTGCTTTTTAATTGTATCTTTAAAAATATAATTTAATGCTTTTCTAGGGATTCCTAAAAATAATCCTGCAATTGAATATTTAAAAATATTTATTAATATATTTCTTAAAAAGAAAAATAAACTTAAACATAATGCAACTAAATTAGATACCATACTAGGAATTGCAAATAAACTACTATTCTTATTGATTTGATCCATTATAGCATTATAATCACTAGTATTTAAACTATCAAAAAATGTTTTATACGCTCCATTAGAATAATAAAGAATTGCTAAGATTAATGTATTTACAATTGTTGATGTAAATAAAAATATAATTATAGATATAAGTAAGGTTAACCATGTATTTAACAATCCTTTATATGGAGCAAAAAAGCCAAATTTAGATGTCTTAAATAAACTTTTAATACCAACTTTTTCTCTATCAGGTCCTTCTAATATCGCATTGTTTGCAAAAAACGAATATAAGAAAGGTGATAATAATCCAACTATTATCATTGTAAATACAAATATTAATACAAATGACCAAATTACTGAGATATTGTTTGAATTAAAAATATATAAAAATAATGCACTAAGTGCATACAATACTAAGACTACAAGCGAAACTGATCCGCTAAGTGAAAAAGTATAATTTAAATCTTTTTTAAATTTTGTATATGCGTAATCACTTTTCTTGACTTGATTCATCTACACTTAAACTCCCATATAATTTAGAAATATCTTGCACAGCGTAACTTAATTGACTTTCGTTCATCTTTTTAACATCGCGAGATTCGATAGCTTTAATAAGTTGAGGCAATCTTTTTTTAGAGACAATGAAACTATTGTCTGTATTAAATTTATCGATATCCTTAACAACACAATCATCATTAATAATAACAATTGAAATAAAGAAAGATTCATCGATTTGAGTCATAGTAGATAATTTATTTAATCTTTTCATATTAATCATCATAGGGTTATCAATTTCTACTTTTTCACCTTTTTTATTGAAGAATATCCAAACTTTATCATCACCATGTCCAGATATACCCCCTCTATAATAACGATCCTTTATTACATAGATATATTTTTCACCGAATAAGACATGGTCAATTCTACAAATAACTTCATCTCCATTTCTTAAAATTAAGTTATTAATAAGATAATAATCTTTAACCTCAGCAATTTTTCTTATCTTCTTATAATAAGCATTCTTAAAATGTTTAACTTCGTGTTTTTTCTTAATAAAAGGAAAAACACATAAGAAAATAATAATTGCTGCACCTAATATTGAAGCAATTATTATTAACCACCTAATGTTTGCTGTACTTAAAGAAGAATCTAAAACCATAAAAACTAATCAGCCATTGTTAAAGCAAGTTCAAACATTTTATTTAATTTTGTTTGTCTTTCTTCTTTTGTTAAATCCTTTTCATCTTTATTAACAAATGTATCACTAACAGTTAAAATGCAAAGAGCTTTCTTATGAAGTCTCATAGCATTTAAAAATAAACCATAACTTTCCATTTCAACACCTAAAACCCCTAAATCAGCATATTTTTTATAATAATCTGGATTTGCATCATAGAAAACATCGCTACTAAAAATAGGTCCAACATGAACATTTAAGCCTAATTTTAAAGCATTATTATACGCTTTATACATTAAGGAAAAATCGCTACAAGGAGCAATAACTCCGCCTTGAAGATCAAATTGATAAGCATAATTTGATGAAGAACATGCACTAGTTGCAATAATAACATCACCAACATGACACTCTTTTTGATATCCACCACAAGTGCCAATTCTAATAATATTTTCTACTCCATAAAAAGCAAATAATTCATACGAATAAATACCAATTGAAGGTACACCCATACCACTAGCCATAATAGAAATTTCTTTTCCTTCTTTAGTATGACCAGTAAAACCTAACATACCTCTTGTTGAAGTAACTTCTTCATAATCAGCCAAGAAATTTTCAGCAATAAATTTTGCTCTTAAAGGATCTCCTGGCATAAGTACTGTTTTTGCGAAGTGTGCGTTATCATTGATGTGTGTTGACATGTTTTTTCCTCCTTGTTAATCAAAAAACATAATATCATCTTTAGCATTAGAAATAATTCTATTCCAATCATCTAAGCTATTTTTATGACTCATCTTAGGTAAATTATTTGTAGCAAACCAATTAACATCATCAGTTTCAATCTTCTTAAAATCTACTAATTTATCTAATTTTGCTTTAAAGATAATTTGACATTCAGGAACAGCATTAACTCTAAATTCTTCTTCTACAACTTCATTAGTTCCTTTAAATATGTAACCAATAAGTTTTAAATCTTTGATTTTAGCTCCTGCTTCTTGAATACATTCACTAACTGCACAATCACTAGGTGAATCAAATAAATCACACCGACCTCCAGGAAGTGAATATCCCTTATCTTCAATTTCCCTTACTAATAAAATCTCTTCTTTTTCATTAAATATACAAACCCTAACACTGATATTTGGTGTAGGATAAACATCTCTACTAAAATAATTGCCTCTATTAAATTTCAAATTTGTAAACTTGTTTAATGCATCAAGAGATTTTTTTTCTAACTTATCATAATTTTCTAAGGCGTAAGGATCCTTAGAAAATAATTTACCAATTTTACAAATAGATAAAGTTTCGATAATATAATCGTAAAAATATTGGCTATTATCCTTCGATTGTTTCATCACTATGAACTCCATTTTCACCATTTGTTAACGGAGCATCTTCATTCATTAAATTTTCAAATGCTGAAATAAATTGATCTCTAGGATAACTTTCAATTTCACCATTATAAGCAATTGAAATTCTTCCAGTCTCTTCGCTTACAACAATTGTAACAGCATCACATATCTCACTAATTCCTATACTAGCTCTATGTCTTGAACCATATTTTCCAATTAAAGGTTTTGTTGTTGGTGAATAATAAACACTAGCAGCAACAATATTATTACCCTTAATAACAACAGCTCCATCATGAAGTCTTGTTCCAGGATAGAAAATAGTTATCAATAATTCAAACGATACTGGACAATCAAGTCTTGTACCATTTTTAATAACCCTATCAAGGTTATCTTTCTTTTCAAAAGTCATAATTGCACCAATCTTATGATTTGATAAATATAATGTTGTTTCATTTATAACTTTATATAAAGATTCATGATCATAAATCTTTTCGATATCACCATTCTTTTTATTAACTAAATTTTCGTTCTTCTTTTGATTAAATTTATTTGCGATTAAATTTCTAATTTCTGCAAGATTAACAACAAATGCAACTGTAATTACAATTGCTAAAGTAACAAGAACTAAATTAAATATACCATTTAAACATAAAATATAGGCAAGTAAAGCTAATCCAGAAGCAACTGATGTTGTAATTCTAATAGCCTTTCTCTTTAAAAAATAATATACACATAAATTTATAGCAACTAATCCTAAAATTATTAAAATTAAATCTATTATTACATTAACTGTTATTGGTTCGTTAAATATCGTATTCATACTCATAAGTCAATTTTCCTTTTTATACTTAATTATTATACAAAAAATATATTATTATTTAAATAATATATTGATGTTTTAACATAATTTTTATTTTTTTTCTCATAAAAATATTTTTTTAAAAAAAATTAGCAATCCCCTTGACAGAGTGCTAATATGTTGTATAATATAGTTAGCACTTAGGAAATAAGAGTGCTAAAAGATACTTAGGAGGTATTTATTATGAGCAATATTATTACAAAACGTTATGGATTAATTGATCCATTCTTCGATGAATTATTTAACGATAAAGGATATAGAACAAGCGATATAATGAAAACCGATATTAAGGAAGAAGGCGATCATTACGAACTTAAAGTTGAAGTCCCAGAAATTAAAAAAGAAGACTTGAAATTATCTTTAGAAGATGGTTATTTAACAATTAATGCCACATTTAAAGATGAAAATAACGAAAAATCTGAAGGAAAATATATTAGACGTGAAAGAAGATATGGAAACTATACACGTAGTTTCTATGTTGGTGATTCACTTAAAGAAGAGGATATTAAAGCAAAGTTAAATAATGGTGTCCTCTACTTAAATGTTCCAAAAGAAGAAACCGTTAAAAAAGTCGAAGAAAAGAAATATATTAGTATTGATTAATATATAAAAAAACTTATTCTCCCCCTCAATAAAGTTTTTTAGACCACTTCAAGTGGTCTTTTTTTATTGCTTAATAATTTGTATAATCATAATCATGAAATTAAAAATTAAAAAGCAACTTATTAACGAATATTTACAAGCTAAAGAAGACAACATTATAGTTGATAACATTATTAACGATTACTTAACTCATTATAGACTTAATGTAACACAAAAAATATTTAACAAGCATTTTAAAGAAGAAAATTTTATGTATAAGATCTTTAAAGATTTGTTAGATGTTGATGAAGATGATGTTGAATTCGATCAGCTTGCAAAAGATTACAAATTAGATAATATTAAAGAATTAAATAATATAGATTATACAGAAAATGAATATTATAAGAATTTTAAAGATTTAAAAGGTTTAAAATATAAAAACTATGAATTGTGTATTGATGAATATAAACCTCATGAATTATTTTTGTATGATGATATTGATGTCCTTAATAAAGAATATTATAAAGAAATTAATAATATAGGTTATTTTAGGAATTCATTTCCGTTTTTAGCTTTAAAACAAAACAATATTACTTGGATGAGCATTACTCCTCACGAAATAAACACTATGAAAGATGATATAAATAGTGTTAAAGGTAATGTTTTAATTTTAGGATTAGGACTAGGATATTTTTCCTATATGGCATCTTTAAAAGATAATGTTACTTCAATTACAATAATTGAAAAAGATAAAAATATAATTGATATGTTTAATTCGATTTTATTACCTAATTTTCCATATAAAAACAAAATAAAAATTGTAAATGATGATGCAATTAAATATTTAAAACAAGTAAAGATTAGCGAATTCGATTATGTTTATTGTGATTTATATCATAATCCTTTTGATGCATTATCTTTATATATTAAGACTAAACAAAATGAAAGTAGACTCAAAAATACAATATTTTTATATTGGATCGAAAAATCTATTTTAGCATTAGTTAGAAGATGTTTTTTAACTCTTATTGAAGAAAATCAATTAGGTTATGTAGATAAAAACTATAAAGAAGCTGATAACGATATAGATAAATTTATTAATTCTTTATATTTTTATACAAAAGATATTTCTATTTGTTCAAAAGAACAATTAGATTATTATTTAAGCGACGATTATTTAAAAGAAGCGATAAAACATATAGTTTTTTAACAATTTGCATAATATCCTACATATAAAGGAATATTACTTTCATCGTAAATTACATATGCAAATGGTCTATCAAGTTTAACAATTATAGTATTATCTTCCTTTGTATCTGGAGCTCCTGCCATTCCCATTCCTGATAATGTATATGCTT
>CAYNBG010000041.1:0-7478 GCA_964395495.1 uncultured Staphylococcaceae bacterium | reverse complement strand
TGATTTAAAATCTTTAAGTTTTAAAAGTTGGAAGTACAAAATTAAAGAAAACGAAAATGAAATTAGAATTGTTTTTTCAGTTAAAACAAAAGATAAAGAAAATGGTTTTTTAGGCTCTGCTTTAATAAGGGTAGCTTATATTATTTCTAAAAAAGATAATAAATTTAAAATAAAATTTAATGGAAAAATAAATAAAGATTGTTTATTAAATTTGAGCAACCATATTTATTGGAATTTTAAAAATAGTAAGGATTTAAATGGGTATTCTTTAAAAGTGAATGCAGATAGAGATGCAGTAATGAATGAAAATTTATTACATATAGGTATTGAAGAAGTACCAGCTTATATTGATTTTAGAAGAATGAAGTCTTTAAAGAGTAGCATGAATTTTATAGAAAGAAATATAAGTATAGGTACTATTGATAATACATTTTTATTTGAAAATAATAAAAAAGGAAATGTTATCTTAAAAAATGATGAATTTTTGATAAAATTAAAAACGAATTATCCTGCAATGAATATTTATGTGGACAATTCATTAAGAGATTTTAGATTCTTAAATAGAAATGATTTAGCAAAAAGAAGAGGAATAGCTTTAGAGCCTCAATTATTTGGATTTGATAGAAAGTCTATATGCTTTGAAAAAGGTGATAAATATAATTACGAATTGGAATATAAAATCATAAAGGAGTAATTTATGAAAGAAGAATTAATTAAAGGATTTAAAGAAAGATTTAACGAAGAGCCTGATTATTTATTTGATGCAGGTGGAAGATTTGAAATTATTGGAAATCACACCGACCATAATCATGGTTTGTGTTTGGTTGCTAATTGTTCTTTAAGAATATATGCAGCAGTAAAAAAAGATATTAGCGAAGTAGGTATAAAATCTAAAGGATATCCTTATTTTTCTTTTAGACTTGGAGAAGTTAAAAAACATAGAAACTTTCCACCATCAACGAAAGCTTTAACATATGGAATTTATAAAAAGTTTATGGAATTAGGATATAAAATTGGTGGATTTAAAGCGTATATTGTAAGCGAAATTCCTGATGGGAGTGGCGTTAGTAGTAGTGCAGCAATCGAATCATTAATTGGCTATATTCTTTCTTATTTATTTAATGACGGAAAAGTTGATCCTTTGTTGATTGCTAAGATTGGACAATTTAGCGAAAATAATTACTTTAAAAAACCATGTGGTTTATTAGATCAAATAGGAACAAGCTTCCCAAATTGCAATTTTATTGATTTTAAAGATATTAATAAACCTGTAATTAGTACAATAGATTTTAATTTGCCTTTACAATTGTATCTAATTAAATCAGTAGGTAACCACTCTAATTTAACACCTTTATATGCTAAAATTCCTCAAAGCATGAAGGAAATCGCTATGAATTTAGAAAATAAACAGTTTCTAAGAGATTGTAATGATAAGGATATTATTGATAGAATCGATAATTTAAATTTAGATGAAGATGTTAAAAATATTGGTAAACATTTCTATATCGAAAATGAAAATGTTTTAAGGGCTAAAAAAGCAATTGAGATCAATGATTTAGATTTATTTTTAAGAACTATTAAAGATAGTCAAAATAGCAGTAAAAATAATTTATGTAATACGTTTGTCAAAGATGATTCTTATTTAGATTCTCCTCAAGATATAATAGATAAAGTGCAAAATTATATAGGAAATAATGGTGCAATTAGAATTCATGGCGGTGGATTTAAGGGTACTGTATTAGCATTTATAAAGAATGATTTTGTAACGGAATTTGAAAGTTTTTTAAATAAAAATTATAAGAATAGATATTATAAAGTTTATATTTCAAAAAATGCTATTAATATAGAAAAATTGATGTAAAAAAAAGGAATCATAATGATTCCTTTATTTTTTTAATAAGACTAAGCTGCTTTATCCCATGCTTCAATTTCTTCAGCATCTGGTACAAAGATATAATTATAATTTCTAGCTAATCCTTTATAATCAAGTCCATATCCAATTAAGAATTTGTTTTCTCTTAATACAATTCCGTGATAATCTAGTTGGAAATCAACTTTTCTTAAAGCTTTTTTATCAACTAATGCAGCAGTTGTAATTGATTTAGGTTGATATTTGATTTGAATATATTGTTTTAAATAATTAATAGTTAAACCTGTATCTACAACATCTTCAATAAATACAACATCTTTACCTTTAATATTTTCGGTAATATCCTTTGATAAATGTATAACCCCAGTAGAACTTGTACCTGAGTAAGAACTAACTTCCATAAAATCAATTTTAACTGGTTTTGTATAGTGTTTTACAACATCCATAAAGAAAGGTGTAGCACCTTTTAAAACACAAATAAAAATAGGAGCACTTTCATTATTTTCAAACTTCTTCTCTAAATCTTTTGCAATTCTTTCGCAAATGTCTTGAATTTCTTCCTCTGTTAAAATAATTTCTTTCATAATAATTACCTTTAAGTGAGGTTATTATATGAAAATTAATTATAAAAATTAATATGAGAACATAAAATTTAATGTTATTTTAATAAGGATGATATACAATTAAATAAGCGAGGTATTTAATTATGTTTTGTAAATATTGTGGTAATGAAATACAAGATGGTTCTAAATTCTGTAACCATTGCGGAAGAGATTTAACTGTTGAGGAAGTACATGCTGAAGTTTATGAACCTAACAAAAAGTCGGATGAAATTAATGTATTGGCTTTAGTTGGATTTATTTTATCTTTATGTGGAATGACTGTTGTATCATTGATTTTAAGTATTATTGGTAAAGTTCAAATAAAGAAAGATGGTGGAAAAGGTGATGGATTTGCTACTGCTGGAATTATTATTTCTTCAATTGAAATAGGTGCATTAGTTATAGTTGGAATTGTTTATTTGATCATTTTAATTATGGCAATTGCAGCAGGAACTAGAGCTAGCACACCACAAACTGTTAATTTAGCAATATTTTAATGGTTAAATTTTAATCATTACAAAAGGATATATTTTAAATATATCTTTTTGTTTTATTTTAAAAAATATATAATTACTATTGGTCGGGAGGACAAATTATGGAAGAGCATTTAAAGGAATTAAACGAATACATTAAAAAAATAGAAAATTTTAAATTGCCTGATTATAAATCAATTCCTCAAATCCCTTTATATATGGAACAAGTAATTGCTTATGTTAGCGAAACTTTAGAGCCTTTATATGATAAAGATACTACATTGTTAACCCCTTTTATGGTTAATAATTATGTTAAAGCTAAGATGATTAATCCTCCACAAATGAAAAAATATAATACCAATCATATAGGTTATTTACTTAGTATATCTCTACTTAAAAATGTAGTTTCAATGCGAGATTTAGCAACAATTATTGAAATGGATAAGGGCTTTGCTAAAGATAAAGAAAAAATCTATGATTATTTTAAAGACATGCATGATGAGGTATTAAAAAATCAAGCTCATAGAGTTAAAACAAGGCTTGATGCTATTGAAAGATCTACAAAAAGAAATAAAAAACAAAAAGATGATAAAGATGAATCATTAAATTTAGCATACATTGCTTTAAGATTATATGTCGAAAGTGAAACTTCTAAAATGATAGCAGATTCAATTATGTCTAAATTATCTGAAAGTGTATTACCAAAAGCAGCTTTAGTTGAATCGAAAAAAGAGAAAAAATTAGAAAAGAAAAAGCTTGGAAAAGAAGCTAGTAAAATTGGTTCTAGTAGATAGGAGATACATATGAAAGTTTTAGTTACTGGTGGTTTAGGATTTATTGGTTCGCATACATGTGTTCAATTAATTGAGGCAGGATACGATATAGTTATTTTAGATAATCTTTATAATGCTAAGTTAGATGTATTAGATAGAATAAAAACTATTACTGGTATTAAACCTACATTTTATAATGTCGATGTTGCAAACAAAGAAGAAGTAGAAAAAATATTTGTTAAAGAAAAACCTGATTCTATTATTCATTTTGCTGGGTATAAAGCTGTTGGAGAAAGTTGTAAATTACCAATTATGTATTATAGAAATAACTTAGATACTACATTAACTTTATTAGAGTTGATGGAAAAATACATGGTAAAAAATATAGTTTTTTCTAGCAGTGCTACAGTTTATGGGGTTCCAGATAAAGTACCTCTTACTGAAGATTCTCCTGTTAAAAGTGCAACAAGTCCATATGGTGAAACTAAAGTAATGATTGAAAGAATTTTATCTGATTTTGCTTCGGTTCATAGTGATTATAATATTGCTATATTAAGATATTTTAATCCAATTGGTGCTCATAAATCTAAATTATTAGGTGAAGATCCTAATGGTTTACCTAATAATTTATTGCCTTATATTAATAAAGTTGCTGTTGGCTTGCTTCCTTATGTAAGTGTATTTGGTGATGATTATCCTACTGTTGATGGAACAGGAGTAAGAGATTATATTCATGTTTGTGATTTAGCAAAAGGACATATATTAGCGCTCAAAAAATTAGAAACAAATTCGGGATTATTTATTTGCAATTTAGGAACTGGCAAAGGAACTTCAGTTTTAGAAATTATTAAAGATTATGAATTAGCTACTGGAGTTAAGATTCCTTATAAAATTGTAGAAAGAAGACCTGGAGATATTGCTACTAACTTTGCTAATACTGATAAAGCAAAAAAAGAGTTAGGATTTACATGTGATTTTACAGTTTTAGATGCATGTAGAGACGGATACGAATTTCAAAAAGAAGAATTAAAAAGAAAAAATAATCAATAATTGGAGCGTAGACAAGTGGTAAAGTCATAGGTCTCTGAAACCTACATACGATGGTTCGAACCCATCCGCTCCAGCCATTGTTATTTATAAGTTTGGCAATAGTTGTGTCAAACTTTTTTTGTAAACAAAAAGATAATGGTTAATACATTATCTTTGTTTTTAATGAGTTTATTACTTTGTTAATTTTAAAATAGCATCTTTATCCATGTAGCCTTTAACTGTATTTACTTTTTCACCATTTTTAAAGAAAATCATTGTTGGAACTACTGTGATATAAAATTTAGCAGCTAAATCTTGAAATTTATCAACATCTACTGATAGGACTGTGATGTCTTTATTTTCTTCACATAATTCCTCAAGTTCTGGAGCAAGCATTTTGCAAGGTCCACACCAAGTTGCAAAGAAATCTACTATAAGATTTGATTCGCTATTTACTAACTTCTCAAATTCGTTAATATCTTCTAAATGTTTATACATAACTAAATACCTCCTGTAATTAAAAAGAATATTAATGCTATTATTCCAATATGTAATGGATAATACAAGTAAAATGCACCATTAACATATTTATTATTAAATCCCCTTTTTCCGTTATACATAAGAATAAACGGGATAGATAATACTAAATAAGTGTTATATACCATTGTTGGACCAAACGAAAAATTAGACATAGAAACATATGTTAACCCATAACAAATCGCAGATATTATTATAACTGATAAAGACATTAATGCATTACGTGATAATTGAGCTTGTTTAGTTGTTAAATATGAATTTCCCAAGTCTTCTCCAATTCTCTTTTTAACAGTTTTTTCATATACCCAATTAAATAAACACATAAAGAAGAAAATTAAACTAGCTTGTAAAGAATACATTCCAGTTAATCCATCAAGAATAACAGTATAGTAAAGATTTCTAAAATTATTATTCATTGAAGCTTCATACGCGTAAGATAAAATAAAGTAAATAATAGGTAAAATAATAAGTATTTTTAGTTTCTTATTATCGTTTTTAAATAAAATATAATAAGAAAAAACTAATGCTAATAATGTTAAAAATATATTTTGAAAATACATTCCTTTATTAAATAAAAGTATTTGTGCAACAGCAGTGCAAATATACATTAATCCACCCATTATAAGTAGTTTATACATATATTTTTTAATATTGGAAGTATGTCTACATCCTTCAAAAATCATATATAAAAATATAGGTAAAGCAGCTTTTCCTATATATCTCATTATGTCGTTATTGATCATCAAACCGATATGATCAATAGTCATAAAAACTAATGCTAATATTTTAAGTATAAAATTAGAAATAATCATGTTTATTTATTAGTCATTAAAGCAAAAATACTAAGAATAAGTGAATATAAATTATTGCCACAATGAGCAACAATAGAAGCACCAATTCCAAATCTATCATATGTATAACATAACCATAAACCAGCTACGATATAAGATGGTAAGTTTAAGAATTCGTTAAGAATTAATACACCATTACCAGATGATAAACAAGTCCAATCAAAGTGTATAAATCCAAATATTAAAGCAGTTCCAGCATAAGCCAAAACTTTATTTAATCTTTTTAACAATGAAAATAGACCTAATCTATAGGTAATTTCTTCACATACTGGTCCAACAATTCCAAATATAATTATTGAAAGTACTGGTGAAACACTAACAATAGATTCGATACTAGATTGATTATTATTTTCTGTAACAGTAGTACCTGCTGCACTAGAAATCATGCTAGTTATAATATTAACAAATACTCCTAAAGCTACAAGAATAACGGCACACATAATACCATTTGCCCATGTTCTACCTATTTTAAAATCGTGAACAATATCTATTAAGTTATCAAAAACAATAAGTATTAAGATACCAAATAAAAGTCCATATAATACAAAATTTATTGTAGCAGAATAAGCATCACTAACTAAGAAATATGGATTAAATTGATAGATAATTTTTTGAATAATTAACGAAAAAACTGTTAAACCTATACAACCTATTAAGAAAAATAAAACTTGTTTCCATGGTTTTAATTGGATAGTTCTTGACTCAAATTTTGAAAAAGAAAATTTTCTTTGATTGTTTAAATTTGAGGAGTTTTGAGGTTCGCTATTTGTTTGGTTTCCTCCTTGACCCATCATATTATCAAGATCTTTTATGTTATAGGAACGTTGAGGTTGTTCAGAATAGTTATTTTCTTTATTTTCTAATTCTTTATTAGTTTCTTGGTTATTGTTTAAAGTTTTTTCTTCAGCTTTAACTTCTTTTTTATAACCACAATAAGGACATTGTTCAGAATCTGAATCAATTAATAAACCACATTTTTCACATTTAACTTTTTCATTCATAATTTTACCTATATTTATTATATAATAAATATGTAAAAAAAGTATGAAAAAGTTATGTACTGTTATGAAAGATTTTTCTTCAAGTGTAGAAGTTATGAAATCTACATTCATTTCTTTTCTTTATCCATTAAAAGATGCTGATCCAAATGAGTTATTAAATAAATTAAGAAAAGAATATCCTAAAGCAAGACATATTTGTTATGCATACATTAAAGAAAATGGGGAATGTAAATTTTCAGATGATGGTGAACCTCAAGGTACTGCAGGAAAACCTTTATATAATTTATTGTTAAATTATAACTTAACAAATTGCATGATTTGTGTTGTGAGAATATTTGGTGG
>CAYNBG010000040.1:0-7505 GCA_964395495.1 uncultured Staphylococcaceae bacterium | reverse complement strand
ATTTTCAATAACCGTATGATTTCCAGAATATAATAATGCTGGAACTTTATCTCCGTTAAAGTCATATGGTTCGGTATATTGAGGATACTCAACTAATTCATTATTGAAAGTCTCTTCTTTAATTGATTCGGAGTTAATGACTCCATCAACAAGTCTAGAAATAGCGTCAATTAAAATAAATGAAGCAGTTTCTCCTCCTGTTAAAATATAGTCGCCAACTGAAACTTCTTTATCGAAATATTTATAAACTCTTTCATCTATTCCTTCATAATGACCACATAAAATTACAATTTCACTATGATTTGCCATCTCTTTTGCCATTTCTTGATTAAAAGTTTTGCCCCTTGGTGACATTATCAATTTTAAACTAGAAGGAGTAGAATTATTTTTTAAAGCATCAACAATTGGCTGAGCTTTCATAATTAATCCAGCTCCGCCTCCAATTGGAGGAGTGTCAGTTCTTTTGTTTTTATCTAATGTATAGTCTCTTAAATTAACAATATTAACTTCTATAAGTTTTTTATCTATGGCTCTAGCAATAATTGAGTTTGTTAAAAAACCATCATACATCGAAGGAAAAGTAGTTAAAATAGTGAATTTCATAATAATCCTTCTATTACATGAATGATAATATATTTATCTTTTATATTTACTTCTTTAATAAAGAAGTCATTAAAAGGAACGTAAGAAAATTTATCGTTATTCAATTTTATTTTTAATGTTATTTGAGCAGGAAATTCTTCAATATCATCTATATTTCCTATATCTTTTTTATTTTCATCTAATACTTTAAGACCTTTTAAATCTTTAAAATAATATGTATTTTTATCTAAAACATCATCGTCTTTAATAGCAAAAATATCTTTATTTTTTAATGATTCAACACTTGTTAAATCATTAAATTCATTAAATTTAATGGAATCAAATTTAGAATCTTTAATATGATGTTCTTTTACTGTAACTTCTTTATATTCTTCGTTGATTAATATATATAATTTATTTCCTTTTTTATATCTAATTTCAGGAAAAGAAGTAGTCGAAAAAATCTTCATTTCACCTTGTAATCCGATTGGTTTAACGATTCGTGCTACTCTTAAATATTCCATAAATTAAACATAAAAAAGGAAGTAAAACTTCCTATTTTTCTTCCTTATCTTGTTCAAAAGATTCAAATTTTAAACTGACTCTTTTGCTTTCAAGTTTACCAGCTATTGATAAAATATCTCTTAATGCATTAGCAACACATCCTTTTTTTCCAATTAAACGTGCGCAATCTTCATTTTCTGCACAAACTAAGAAAGTTACATGCTTTTCATCTTCGCTAGGTAATTCTCTTATAAGAATTGATTCAGGTTTACTAACGATTGGGTCAATAAGTGTATGAATTAATGTAACATAATCCATAAATTATTCTCCTTTTTTAGCTTTTTCAAAAACGTCTTTTTCTTTTAATAAAGCTTTAACTGTATCGCTAGGTTGAGCACCTAATTTTAACCATTTAATAGCGATATCTTCTTTTAAAACGACGCCATCTTTAATTCCTTTTTTAGGATCGTATGTACCGATTTGTTCAAGGTATCTACCATCTTTTGAATATCTTGAATCAGCTGCAACAATTCTATAGAAAGGAAGTTCATGTCTTCCAGCTCTAGCTAATCTAATTTTTACTGCCATAACTAATCTCCTTTTCTAATCGTGATTATTATATAAAACTTAAAATTATGTGTCAAGTATTTTTACTTAACAGGTGTAAATAATTTATCTTTTAAAATTTGTTGACTTATGAAGAATTAAATTATACAATTTAGAAGCATCAAAATTGATGATACGGACGGTCCGCTTTAATTAGTCACATTATATGAACGTCAAGAGAACGATTTATGAAAGGGGGAATGCTTATGGATAAAAATTTAGCTAAAAAAGTAACTGCTTCCCAACTTAGAACTGATTTACCAGAATTTAAAAGTGGTGATACTGTAAGAGTATCAGTTAAAATCACTGAAAATGGAAAATCAAGAATTCAAGTCTTTGAAGGTGTTGTCATCTCACGTAGAGGTGGTGGAATTGCTGAAACCTTCGTTGTTAGAAAGATGAGTGGTAGTATTGGTGTTGAAAGAATTTTCCCAGTACAATCACCTAACGTTGTAAGTGTACAAGTAGTTAAAAAAGGTAAAGTTAGAAGAAATAAAATTCACTATATCCGCTCAAGAAGTGGTAAAGCTGCTAGAATTAAACAAGTTTTATAGTTTAGTTCATTATATTAATTATTATTTAGTGACTATAGGTAGGAGTAATCTCCTACCTTTTATTTTTAGTAAAAAGAAAGTAAAATTAAATGTATGGAAAATAGTAAAAAGAATATTCATCGGTTCCCTGGTCATATGAAAAAAGCTAGTGATAAAATTAGTGAAAAACTAAAACTAGTTGATTTTGTAATATGTTTAATTGATGCTAGAGCTCCAAAATCTACTTTTAATAAATATTTAATTAATTTAACAAAAGATAAGAAAAAACTTTATATATTAAACAAATTAGATCTTAGCGATGAAAACATTACCAAATCTTGGGTTAATAAGTTAAATAGTGAAGGAAATAGGGCTATTGCTATTTCTTTACAAGATAAGAATGCAAAAAAAGATATATTTAAAGCAATAGATGTTTTTATTAAAGAAAAAAATGAAAAGATGTTAGCTAAAGGTATTAAAAAAACTACATCTAGAGCTATGGTTATTGGTATACCAAATGTTGGCAAATCAACTTTTATTAATATTTTATTGGGAAGAAATCAAATGAAAGCAGCTAATACACCTGGTTTTACTAAAGCTGTAAGTTGGGCTAAAATTTCTGAATCATTTGAAATTATGGATACTCCAGGTATTCTTGAACCTAAATTTGAAACTAAAGAACAATCTATAAATTTAGCATTAATTGGAGCTATTAAAGATTTGATTTTACCTACTGAGGAATTAGCTTTTTATTGCTTAAACTTTTTAAAAGAAAATTATAAAAAAGAAGTGGAAAAACGATATGATTTTGATTTTAATAATATCAATAATGATGTAGAAGTTTTTACTATAATAGCTACTAAAAGAGGATATTTAAAAGCTAAAAATGAACCTGATATAGATAAAGCAGAATTTGTATTTTTAAATGAATTTAAAAACGGATTAATTTGTAAATTTAGTTTAGAGAAGAATTAATTATGTTACATGAAGATGAAAAATATTATAGCGATGAAATAGTTTTTATTGCTGGTTGTGATGAAGCTGGTAGAGGACCATTATGTGGCCCAGTCGTTGCTGGAGCTTGTATTCTTCCTAAAGATTTTAATTTGGATATTATTAATGATTCTAAAAAATTAAGTGAAAAGAAAAGGGAAGAAGCTTTTAAAATTATTAAGGAAAATGCTATAGCTTATGGAGTTGGTGTGGTTTCTAGTATAGAAATCGATCAAATAAATATATATGAAGCAAGTAGAAAAGCTATGCTATTAGCATTAGAAAATATGAATCATAAAATTGATTTAATTTTAACTGATGCAATGCCTTTAAAATTTAAAGATTTAAAAGCAATACCTATCATAAAAGGTGATGCAAAAAGTAAAAATATAGCTGCAGCCTCAATTATTGCTAAAGTTACAAGAGATAAAATGATGGAAGAATATGATAAACAATATCCTCAATACGATTTAAAGCATAATAAAGGATACGGAACAAAAAAACATCTTGAAGCATTGGATAAATATGGACCAATTAAAGGTTTCCATAGGTTTTCGTATGGACCTGTTTTTGAAGCTTATAATAAAGATATGAAATTAGATGTATAAAAAATAAACAATTATCAACGTCTTGTATTATAGGAGGATGTTGATATGAAATCAAAAGAATTATTGTTATATTTAGCAATAAAAAATAAAGGTGATTGGGACGGAATATATCGTTTTATAAAAGAAAAAAGAGAAATAAATAAGGAAGAACTTAAAAATACTATTGATAATTTTAAGGGTAATTTTATATGTTTAACTGATGATGATTATCCAGAAGTTTTAAAATATACAACTAAGCCACCATTTATTCTATTTTATAGAGGCGATATATCATTATTAAAAGAAGAAAGAAAAAATATGTTATCAGTAATTGGAAGCAGAAATTGTTCAACATATGCTAAAGATATGACGAATAAACTGATAAATGAATTACCTAATAATATTTGTATTATTTCAGGAATGGCTAAAGGAATTGATGGGATAGCACATGAAGCTGCTTTAAATAGTAAAAAGAAAACAATCGCTGTTTTAGGCGGAGGTTTTAACTATATATATCCAAAAGAACATACAAAATTATTTGATAGTATAATCGAAAATGGTGGTTTGGTTATTAGTGAATATCCAGATGATTGTGAACCAAAAAAAGAAAATTTCTTATATAGAAATAGATTAATAGCTACATTATGTAAAGCTTTATTTGTGGCTGAAAGTTATGGAAGAAGTGGATCTTCTTCTACAGTTTGTTTTGCTCTTCAAGAAAATAGGGATGTATGTTGCTTACCATTTAAAGCTGATGAAAATAGTAATTGTAATAAGTTTATTAAAGATGGAGCTTTCATGGTAGAATCAGCTAACGATCTTTTAAATGTATTAAATTAGAAAATTTTTAAATATATTATATTTAATAAGATATAGGAATATTTTTTCACTTTACAAAAAGAAATTTTGTATCTATATTATGTAAAGTTAAGAGGCATAAAAATGAAATTAGTTATAGTTGAATCCCCAACAAAAAGTAAAACAATCGCTCATTATTTAGGAGAAGATTATATTGTAGAAGCAAGCGTAGGACACGTTAGAGATCTTTCGATTTCAGGAAAAGGTGGTTTAGGTATTGATGTAGATAATAATTTTAAAACTACATATTCAATTAATAAAGATAAACAAAGCGTTGTCAAACAACTTAAAGCAAAAGCAAAAAAAGCCGATGAAGTTATACTTGCAACCGACCCTGATAGAGAAGGAGAAGCTATTGCATGGCATTTAGCTGAAGTTTTAGATTTGCCTTTAGAAACTACAAAAAGATTGGAATTTCATGAAATTACAAAAAATTCAATATTAAAAGCTATCAAGGAACCAAGAACTATTAATATGGATTTAGTTCATTCTCAAGAAGCTAGAAGAATTATTGATAGAATAATTGGTTTTAAATTATCTAAATTGCTCCAAAGCAAAATTAAGTCTCAATCTGCTGGTAGAGTACAATCTGCTACTTTAGGTATTATTTGTGATCATGAAAAAGAAATTCAAAATTTTGTAAGTGAAGAATATTGGACAATTGACACAACTATTTTAAAAGATGAAAAAGAAATTAAATTAGATATTAAATCTGTAGATGGGAAAAAACTTGAAACATTATCTGAAGAAGATGCTAAAAACATTATTTCTTCATTAGATAAATATTGTGTTGTTAAAGATATAAATGAAAGTAGTAAAAAAGTTTCAAGTAGAGAACCATTTAGAACATCTACACTTGAACAAGCTGCTAACTCAGCACTTGGATTTAAAACTAAAGTAACATCAATGATTGCTCAACAATTATATGAAGGTGTTGAAACTGATGAAGGTTTAGTTGGTTTAATTACCTATATGAGAACTGATTCAACTAGAATAAGCGAAACTTTTGTTAATGATGCAAAAGAATACATCTTAAATAATTATGGTGAAGAATACTTTAAAGGGCAAAAGTCCGGAAAAGATGTTAAATTTTCTCAAGATGCTCATGAATGTATTAGACCTACAAGCATTTATAGAACTCCAAAGTTAATGAAACAATATTTAAATGCTCAACAATATAAGTTATATAAATTGATTTATAATAGAACTTTAGCAAGTTTGATGAGTGATAAAATAGTTAATATTACTACTGTTTCATTTGCATCAAATAATGTAATTTTAGAAACAAAAGGTTCAACTGTTAAATTTTTAGGTTATGATGTATTAAAAGTTGATGAAGATGAAAAAGAAGTTTTACCAACATTTAATGTTGGAGAAAAATATGAATTTAATCATATTGATAAAGTTCAAAACTTTACAAAACCTCCATTAAGGTATTCTGAAGGTAAATTGGTTAAAATTATGGAAGAAGATGGTATTGGAAGACCTTCTACATATTCTTCAACAATTCAAACATTATTATTAAGAAAATATTTAACAAGTGATAAGGGTGTTTTAACACCTACAGAACAAGGCATTTTGACAAGTAATGTTTTAAAAAAATATTTCCCTGAGCTAATGAGTGTTGAATATACTGCAAATATGGAAACTGATTTAGATAAAATTCAAATCGGTGAAGAAGATGAAATCGCTTTAATTAAAAAATTCTATGATGCTTTTGAAGTTACATTCAATGATGCAAAAGAAAAGATTTGGAAAGAACCATTAAAAACAACTGGTGAAAAATGTCCTTTATGTGGAGGAGATTTAGTAATTAGAAAAGGAAGATATGGAGAATTTACATCTTGTAGTAATTATCCAGATTGTCATTATATTAAAAAAGAAATTAAAGAAGAACCTAAAGAAGTTGGAAGAAATTGTCCTGAATGTGGATCACCTTTAGTTTATAGAAAAAATAAAAAAGGCCAAACATTTATAGCTTGTAGTGCTTTTCCTAAATGTAAACATATCGAGAGTGAAGAAGACCCTATTTTAAAAGATGCTCCAACTAAAGTTTGCCCAGATTGTGGAGGAACTTTAACTTTAAGAAAATATAGAAATAGCTATTTCTATGGATGTTCAAACTATCCAAAGTGTAAACATAGCGAACCATATGATAAAAAATAACTTAGAAATTAATATTATTGGTGCAGGGTTAGCAGGATGTGAAGCTGCTAACTTTTTAGCATCTAAAGGTATTAAAGTTAATTTATATGAAAAAAGACCAAAAGAAAAATCACCTGCACACCATACTGACTTATTTGGAGAATTAGTTTGTTCCAATTCTTTAAAAAGTAGAAAACTAGATAATGCTTGTGGAATGTTAAAAAAAGAGATGGAAGAATTAGGTAGTTTAATGATTGAAGCTAGTAAAGTCAGTGAAGTTAAAGGTGGAGATAGTTTAAATGTTGATAGAGAAGTTTTTGCTAAATATATAACAAAAAAAATTAAATCTAATTCTAATATCAACATAATTTATGAAGATGTTAAGAAAATAAAAGATGGGCTTAATATTATATGTACAGGGCCATTAACAAGTAACGATTTACTTGATGAAATATCAAAATTATCTGGTGAAAAAATATATGGTTTCTTTGATGCTTCTGCCCCTATTGTTTATAAAAATAGTTTGGATTTATCTAATGTTACATTTCAAAGTAGATATGAAGAAAATAATGATGATACATATATAAATTTTCCATTAAATAAAGAAGAATATGATGTGTTTTATAATGAATTAATAAGCGCTAAAAAAGCTTTATTACATGATTTTGATACGCAATATTTTGAATCATGTTTACCT
>CAYNBG010000039.1:0-7596 GCA_964395495.1 uncultured Staphylococcaceae bacterium | reverse complement strand
AAGTCTAAGTTTAGCATCCAAGTTACTTAAAGGTTCATCCATGAATAATACTTTTGGTCCAGGTGCTAAAGTTCTAGCAATAGCAACACGTTGTTGTTGACCACCAGATAATTCACTAGGATATCTATCCATAAATTCACCAATTTTAACAACTCTAGAGACATATCTAATCTTTAAATCAATTTCTTCTCTATCAAGTTTTCTTACTTTATGAACTACTTCTCCATCTTTTAAAAGTTTTCCATCTTTATCAATATCAAAGCCTTTATTTTCATATGCTTCTAAAATTTTATCTGCTTTAGCTTTAAAATCATTACTTGCTTTAATTGCTTTATCTTTTAAAGCTTCTTCATTTAAAGAATCTAATCCTAAATCAAAAATTTCTTTAGCAGCATACATTGATATTTTAAATTCATCAACAATAGCAAGTAATGCTCTATCTTTTTCAAGCTTTCCCTTTTTATTAACACTATTTTTAATTAATTTAATAATAGTTTCAAAGTCCATAACAACTTCTGATAATCTATTGTATTTAATCATTTCAGTTAAAACAATTGGCATATCTTCTTTAACATTTTGAAGACCGAATAAGATATTCTTATAAACTGTCATATGTGGCCATAATGCATAGTTTTGGAATAAGAAACCTACATGTCTTTTACTTGCAGGAACATTAATACCAGTATCTGAATCAAATACAACTTCATCATTAATTGTAATTTTACCACTTGTAGGTGTTTCAAGACCCGCAATCATTCTTAATGTAGTAGTTTTACCACATCCACTAGGTCCAAGTAATGTGATAAATGAATGATCATCTATAACAAGGTTAAGATTATCAACAGCATAATAATCTCCCCATCTCTTTGTAATATTTTCTAATACGATTTTAGGCATATTTTTATCCTCCAATACCTTTATCTAAGCTTGCTCCAGTAATCTTATTAATAATAAAGTTAAATAATAAGATAACAAGAACTAAAATTAAGTTTGCAGCATTTTCAAGTGCTGGAAGTCCAGTTTCATTAAGTTGGAACATCAATGTTGTTAAAAGAAGTCCTGTAGGTGCAATAAATACAAATAATGACAACTCTCTCATACAACTAATAAATGGAAGTAAATAACCACTTAAGAAACTACTCTTTTGAATTGGGAAAACAATACGAATCATACGTTTACCCCAGTTGATGTTTTGAATAACAGCTGCTTCTTCTATTTCATTTGATAATTGAAGCATAGCATTTAAACTACTTCTTGATGCAAATGGAATATATTTAATAACACCAACTATAATACAAACTACAAATGGAGCACTATATAACCAACTAATTTTACTAGTAACTGTAAAGAATATAGCACTCATAGAAATTGATGGTAATAAATAAGGAAGGAAAGCTAAACCATTAACAGCATTAGCAAATTTAGATTTTCTTTTCTTACTTACAGCATATCCGATTAATAAACCAATAGTACCAGCAAGTAATGAACAAATAACAGCTAAACCAATTGATTGACCAAGTGCTTGCCATATACCAACGTTATAAATCATACCTTTATAACCATTACGTAATTCCTCTTGAGATGTCCACCATCTTAAAGTTAAACCACTTGAATAATCTCCACTATTAGGTAATAAACTTTCAAGGGCAAAACTTATCATTGGGCCAACACAAACAAATAAGACTAAGATTGAAACAACAAACGCAATTACCCATTTACCAACTTTACCAAGATTAACTTTACTGATTTGTCCTGATTTACCACTAACTGTAGTATATTGTTTACGACTACCAGTAGATAATTGGTTCATTGAAAGAATAACAACACCAATAATGATTAATACTAATGAAGTAATGTTACCAATACCAATATGAGTACCATTACCTTGTAACCATATTTGAAGTTGAGTAGATAAAACTGTAAAGTTAACAGGTTTACCTAATGTAACTGCAACAGGATAAGCACTCATTGCACTACTAAATACTAATAAAATAGTACTTAAAATAGCAGGTTTTAAAATAGGTAAAGTAATACGAGTAAATATTTTCCATTTAGGTGTATTTAAAATAGTTGCAGCTTCTTCAAGGTTAGCATCCATATTTCTTAAAACACCACCAATTAAAATATATGCAAATGGAGCATAGTGAAGACCTAAAACTATAGCAATAGGAAGTCCACCATAAACAAGCCATTCAGGAGTAACTAAACCAGTTAAACCTTGTAACTCACCAGCATATCCAGATGTACAACTTGTTGAAATAAAAAAGTTTTTCCAGAATAATGCTAATGTCCATTGAGGCATAATATAAGGGAAAATAAATACTGTTGATAAGAATTTTTTAAATTTAATGTTAGTTCTAGTAATTAAATAAGCAACAACACCACCAAAAACAATTGCAAATACACAAGCTAATACACTAGTCCAAACAGAATTTAATAAAGGTTTATAAAATAATGACCATGATTCACTACTTGCAAATAAGTTTTGGTAATGATATAAGGTAAAATCACCTTTATGTACATCTCCATCAATGAAATCAACTTCCATCATATGGACTGTAAATGTATCAATGATAACATTAATTAATGGCAATACTGTTAAAAATAAAAGGATTAAACCAAAAAACAAGAGGATTGTGTTAGCAGGTACGCCTAACCACGTTTTTCCTTGGTTTAACCATTTCGAGAATGTATGTTTTGGTTTTTTAAGTTCATCTTCATTAAGCTCGACACTCCCAATTGCACTTTCAAGCGCTAATTGTTTTTCTCTTTTCTTTTTTTGAGAAAGAGCAATTCCTGTATAAGCTAATCCGACAACTACAACCATAACTACAATAAATATAATTGCAGGTATCATAACGATTTCCTTTCTTTTATGTTAATATGCAAGGCGAAAATCGCCTTGCATATTTAATATTTTAATTCAAATTATTTAGCGCTAATTGCAGCATCTAAGAATTTATAAACACTCTTATATTGAGTAACAATATATGCTGGATCTTCAATAACAACATTTCCACCAGTTTTACTTTCCCACCAACTTGATTTAGGATCGTTTAATGCTGAGAAAACATTAGCTGCTGTATCACTTTGAGTCCATGCATTTTTAGCATCAAGTGTTCCGTGTCCATATTTTGTTCTGTCAATATTAATTGAAGGCATTGATGGATAATCGCCAATATCTGTAGCCCAAGCTTTATAACCAGCTGCAGTTGTTGATAAATAATTAATGAATGCACATGTTGTATATGGATGTGTTGTATATGGCATTACTTGTAAATAATGTTTATACATAAAACCACCAAATCCTTTAACATGCATTGTAGCAGTTGTACCATCTGTGTTTTCATTTCCTAAAGCACTGATAGTAATATTTTTCTTTGAAATTTCTGTTGATTCTTGAATAGAAGCAATCTTTGAATAAACAATCCAACCAGCAGTACCTTCTGCTTTTGTTAAATTGTCTCTTGCTGCACCATCATCTGCATTGAATACTGCATTTTTAATATATCCATCCATAAATGCATATGCATACTTTTTCTTTTCACCATATTCAGCATATTTTGAAATATCTAAAGTTTTATTATCATTTGTAGTATCTTCAAATGCTTCTTTTAATACATCACACCAATCATCTCTAGTTAACATAATTAACCAGTCCATATTGACGTTTTCATTTCTTGGATCCATAGTTTGGACTTTACCTTTAAATTTGTCAGCTGTAATATCCCAAACATTGTCAATAACTAAAGCATTGTCACCTTTATTATTTGTCATCCATGTCTTCATATTGTATTGAAGAGAGAATGGTTCAGCATTTAAATCTTTATTTGTATCACTAGCTTCTTTCCATTCTTTTGGTACATAGTTTACAAAATAGCCTGTATCAATACCTTTCTTTTGAAGTTGATAACCATCTTGTACTAATGCTCCATCATAACCTGTTGTAACACCATTTTCAATTTCAGTAAGAAGTTTTGTATAGATGTTTCCATCAACAGCTGTGTCTTCTGTAATTGTCATATTAGCACATGCTGCATTTTTCTTTGTCAATTCTTCTCTAAAACTTGCAATTGCTTTTTTAAATCTTGATGATGTACCGATGAATTTAAGTTTTCCATCTTTAATTTCATCTGCAGCTTTTTGGAAAAGCTCATCACGAGTCAATGTTTCACATTCTGCAACGACCTTTCTTACTTCTTCACCAATTTTTTCACCTGTAGAAGATCCACAGCTTGGTAAGGAAGCGATAGCACCTAAAATTCCAACTGATGCTACTAATAAACTCTTTACTTTTTTCATTATTATTCCTCCATAAATTGTTTATTGGCTTTTAACCTTACCAATATTATAGGTTGTAAGCGCTTACAATATCAAGAAAAATCTTTACAATTTAAAAATCTTAATTTTTTCTTAATGGTGTTTTATTTGATTTTATCGATATTTTTTTAAAAATTTGTAAATTTTAAATTGTAAAGATTTTATTATTTTAATTTAATTTTAAATGAAGAGCCTTCATTAATTTTTGATTCTATTTCTATTTTAAATCCATAATATAAACAAGTATGTTTAACTAAAGATAAACCTAAACCTGTACCATCTTTTAAAGATCTGGCTTTATTCACTCTAAAGAATCTTTCAAAAATTCTTGATATATATTCTGAATCAATTCCAATCCCAGTATCACTAACTGTTATTGAATTATTTTCATCATCTAATGATATCATTATGCTTCCATTTTCCTTATTATATTTGATAGCGTTTTCAATTAGATTTCTAAATAAAATATCAAAATCTTGAGCATTCATCTTTACTATATAAGGTTTTAAATTTAAAATAACTTTAATATTCTTTTCATTAATTTTTAATTTTTCACTATCAATAATATCTTCTATTGCTGATTTAATATTTATTTTTTCTATTGTTCTTAATTCATTCTTTTCAATAGATGAAAGACCTAACATATTGGATACTATTTCTTTTAATCTTTGAGCCTCTTTAATTGTTACTTGATTTGCTTCTTTAATTTCTTCAGGAGTTGTTAATATCTCTTCTTTAATCATTTCTTGATAACCTAAAATAGATGTTAAAGGAGACTTAATTTCATGAGCAACATTAGCAAAGAATTCTTCTTTCATTTTTTTAGAGTTGTATTCATCTGTTACATCAATTAATAATATAGAAACACCAGGTTTAATATCTTTTTTACTCCATGAATACGAAACAGGAAATACTTCGCACTCATACACTTTATCATCTACATTAATATAGTCTTGAGTCTTTTTATTAAGCCTTTTTGCAATCTTTATCAATTTATATAATTCGATATTATTAATGTATTCAATACCATTATTAGCTAATTTTTCTTTAGTCAATGAAAATATATCTAACGCTTTTTTATTAAATAATATAGGTTCATTTGTATCAGAATACACTATAATTCCTTGTTCAATAGAGTCTAAAATAAAATTAAGTTGAGATGCATATTCATCTTTTTCTTTTAATATTTTTTCAATTTCTTTCCTAGATGTTCTTATACTATTTGATAAACTAACTGAATCAGATTGATAATCATCAATTGTAGTAATATTACCAATGACTTTATTAAGTTTTCTTACTTGGTTCTTTAATGGAATAAATGATTTTTTAAAATTTAGATATACTAAAATAATTAAAATTAGATTAATAACAAATGTAATTATAGGGATAATAATATAACAATTTCTTAAAATAAAGTATGTATTTGCTACTTCTTTTTCAATTCTAATTAAATAATTGTATTTAGAAATTACATATGTTTTTTTAGCTATATTTTTATTCAAGAATGTTGAATATTCTACAGATTCGATATTGATAATATTTAATAATTTATTAATATCATCATCAAGTTCAACAGTATTAATATTATCATAAACAATTGATTTATCATTTTTATTAATAACTGTAATTCTAATTCTATCTGTATCTTTATAATACAATAATGAATTATCTAGATCTTTTCCTTGATCAAGTTTTAAAACTACTTCATCTTTTATTACATCATTTTCATGAAACATCTCGCCTCTATAAACAAAAAAAGAAATGGAAAGAATAGAAAAAATCAATGCAAAAGATATAGTTGCATACAATATAACAAATCTTAAAAATTTCTTTGTATTCATTTAATCTACTCGATTATATAGCCTTTTCCATAAACAGAAACAATAAATTTACCATCTTTGTCATTTAGTTTATTTCTTATAGATTTAATATGCATATCTATTGTTCTACTATTAAATGTTGTTTCTTTTGGATTACAAATATTAAATAATTCTTCTCTACTTATAATATTTTTTCTAGAATTAATTAATTTCATTAAAATCTTTAATTCTGTTTTGGTTAAATCAATTTTTTTACCTTTATAATAGATCTCTTCTTTATTAACTAAAATTTTATAATCACCTTTATTGATTTCATCACTATTTTTGAATTGTCTTCTTTTTAAAGCATTTACTCTACTTCTAAGTTCGCTTAAATCAAATGGTTTAACGATATAGTCATCAGCTCCACCATCTAAACCATCAACTTTATCTTCTAAAGTTTCTTTAGCGCTAATAATAATAACACTGACATTATTTTTTTCATTTTCATCTCTTATAAGATTTAATAATTCCATGCCTTGGATTTTAGGAAGCATTAAATCTAATAAAATCATATTAGGTTTATTCTTTTTATATTCTTCTAAAAAAGATTCTCCATCATAAAAAGATTTTACTAAATATCCTTCTTTAGTAAGTGTCTTATTAATAATTAATGAAATTTGCTTATCATCCTCAATTGAATAAATTATGTAATTGTTCATATATAAATATTATATAAGTATTCTTTAAAATTGTAAAAATATTATTTACATTTTATTAATTATTTAAAAAAACTATATAATTTCCAATATATTTTTACATTTTACAATTTTAAATATTTAACCCTTAAAAAGTAACGTAAATAATTATATAATTATTTACATGATTTATTATTTTGTATTTTCAATATTTGGAACTATATTTGCTACTATGCTTGGTGCATTACTTTCAAAGATTAGCAGTAAATTAAATAAAGAATTTGAATCATTTTTGCAAAATTTTAGCGTAGGCGCTATTATTGGTCTTTTATTTATTGAAATAATACCAGAAGGTATAAGTGATTTTAGAAATTATTTTAATCAAAATCCAATAATTGGTGTTTTAATTTCAATAGGAATTACTTTATTTACAGGTATACTATTTTTCTTGTTGCATGAATTGTTACACAAGTTATCTCATCATCACGAACACGATAAAGAAGATGATGAAGCTTGTGAAGATCATGCTCATACAGCAGAAATAATGAATAGTGAAAATAAAACCACCCTTGTTGCAGCATTAATTTTTTTAGGTGCTATCTCAATTCATAACATTCCTGAAGGTTTAAGTTTAGGAACCATATTTTTAAATACTAACGAAAACAATATTCCAGTTGGCGGAATCACCTTAAGTATAGCCTTATTTATTCATAATTTATTTATTGGTTTTAGTATGTGTTCATCATTTAAATCATCAAATAAATCGTATGGTTTTTCAT
>CAYNBG010000038.1:0-7795 GCA_964395495.1 uncultured Staphylococcaceae bacterium | reverse complement strand
CCTGCTATTGAAAATGGTTTAATTAAAATGACTTTACCAGATAAACCAAATAGCAAGAATCAAAAATATATTAAATTATAATGGAGGTAAAAATTATGTCATTAGTTAAAAGAAGTATGGAAGGCAAAGCTCATATAGGGCATTTAGGTTATTCTATAATGGCTTTAATGTATAGAAAAGCTGTTAAAAGTGTAGATAAAAAGAGATTAAAAACTATGAAAGACCCTGCAAATGATATGGTTATTACTAAAAATATAAGGTATTCAAAAGGTAGTAGAAAATATCATTTGTTAGATGTTTATAAGTTAAAAGATTTTCCTTCTAAAGGAACCATATTTGTGGTTCATGGTGGAGGACTTATTTATGGTAAAAAAGATTTAAATAGATTTTCTAATATGGAATTAACTAGATTAGGATATGATGTTGTTGCAATTTCGTATTCATTAGCACCAGGAAAAACATTATTTTATCAAGTTAGAGACTGTTTAAATGCATTAGATTTTGTGATTAAAAACAAAGATAAATATAATTTAAATTTAAATAATTTATATTTATTTGGTGATAGTGCTGGTGGTTTTTTAAATTTAATCATTGCAGGATTACTAAAAAATAAAGAATTAATGAAAGAATTTATTAAGTATGATTTAAATGTTGAAATTAATGGTATAGGATTAGTATCTCCAATGACTTATATAGAATGTAAAGGTGACGTTAGAGGTATTCAAAGTAGAGTATGTATAAGTAGAAAAGAAAAGAAATTGAAGTCTTATGAATATTTATTAGATCCTAAAAAATTTATAGATAAAAATTTCAATAACACTATTATTTCTACATCGGATTTAGATTTTATTAAAAATCATAGTCATGATTTATATAACGTTTTAAAAGAAAATAATGTTAAATGTGAGTTATGTGATTATGTTTCTAGAGGTATTAATTTAGAACATGTCTTCCCTGTAACATATCCTAGATTAATTGAAAGCCAAGACTTTTATTCTAAGGTTGATAAATTTTTTATTTCTTTAAAGAAATAATAGTAATTTTGCATTATAAATTGTTAATATTTACAAAATTGATAATTTAGTTATGTAAAACATATGTCTTTTTTGCTATAATAACAAATGATGAAAAACACTGTTAGTAAAAAGAAAACCATTTTAGTTTGTCAAGATGACAAAACTAGTTTAAACAATATTAAAAATAGCTTAAAAGGAGATGCTTACGAAGTTATTACTTGTTCATCTGCTCAAGAAGCTATTGATATATGTATTAAATCATTAATTGACTTATTAATCATTGATTTACAATTACCAGATAGAGATGGTATGGTAGCAATTGAAACTATTAGAAGTTTTAATAATAAGTTGCCTATTATTGTTGTAACTGTAAGAAGTAATATTGAATCTAAAGTTATGGCTTTTGAAACTGGTGCAAATGATTATTTAGTAAAACCTTTTAATAATTTGGAATTACTTGCTAGAGTAAAAAATCAATTAAGATATTTTTATACAGAAGATAAACACACTTTAACAAATGGACCTTTAGTTATTGATTATGATGCTAAAAATATTTTTGTTAATGGTGTTGAAGTGCATTTTACAAATTTTGAATATAAGATTATTGTTTTATTAGCTCAAAATTTAGATAAAACATTAACTCATTCATATATAATTTCTCATATTTGGGGAGAAGGTGGACAAGATCCTAATGGTCTTAGAGTTTTCATGGCTGGTATTAGAAAGAAAATTAATAAAGATGCTAGAAGTGGAGAAATTTTAAGAACTGATGTTGGAATAGGCTATAGAATGAATTCTGTAGATTAATATTATGAAATTCTTTGCAGGTAAAATTGCATCATTAATCGGAGTTATTGCTAATTTTGTGCTCTTTATTGTAGCTATGGTGTCTTTTTTATTTGTCCTTTTTAGTGGAAATACAATGCAAAGTATACAAGATAATTTACAATCACCAATGTTATGGATATGTGGAACTTTATCGATTATATGTATTGTTTTTGTTTTAGTTATATCAATTATAGCTTGTGTTAGATTAGTTGTTGGAAAAAGTTTAAAAAAGATAGCTATTTGCTTGATAGTTTTATTTGCCTTATTTATAATTGATGGAATTTTGGTCTTTGGATTTAGTGGAATTAGTGATGCTAATTTTGGTTTCTTTTTAGGTGTTTATATATCCGAAATTATTATAAATGCATTCTTGTTAACTGGAACTTTATTGAATAACCCTAAGAATTAATATATATAATAAATAAGGATATTTTTGTTAAAAAGTTATTAATATTTAATAATGTTATTAGATTATATTCTAATTATATTTTTGCTTATTTTTGCTTATTTATATAAATAATATTGCTCATTTATCAACATTCAAGCATAATATACCAAGATAAATTAAATAATTATATAATTAAATCATGAAAGTATTATGTTTAGACATTGGCGCTAGTAGCGGTAGGTTTATTGTTGTAGAATTTATAAACAATAATTTTATATTTGATGAAACTTATAGATTTTATAATGGAATGGAATATGACAAAGATAAACATCTAATTTGGAATTTTTCTTCTTTATGGAATGAAATTAAAAAAGGTTTACAAATATCTTTAAAAAAATATAGCGATATTAAATCTATAGGCATTGATACTTGGGCAGTTGATTATGGTAGACTTGATAAAAATAATAATTTAATTAGTGAACCATATGCTTATAGGGATGAAAGATGTTTAAAATCTTTAAATAAATTTTTAAGTAATAATAGTTATTATGATATTTATAAATATAGTGGTATTCAAAAACTACCTTTTAATACAATATTTCAACTTGATGATGATATAGAAAATAATAGGGAATTAAATAGTATTTTATTAATACCTGACTTAATTGCTTATTATTTAACTGGAGAAAAATACACTGAATTAACTAATTTATCTACAACAGCATTATATAATCCAGTAAGTAAAGAAATAGATGCTAATTTACTTAAATTAATGAATATAAACAAGAACATATTTTCTAAATTAATTTATCCATCTAAAAAAATAGGAAATTTAAAAGAAGAATTAGTGAAAGAATTAGATATTTATAATATAGAAGTTATTTCAGTTGGAAGTCATGATTCAGCTAGCGCAATAGCTTCAATTCCATTAGATAATAAATCTTGTTATCTTAGTAGTGGCACTCGGTCTTTATTAGGAGTTGAATTAACAAATCCTTTAATTAATGAAGAAGCATATAAAAATAATTTTACAAACGAAATAGGATTAGAACATTCTGTTAGATTTTTAAAGAATATAATGGGTTTATTTATTGTTCAAGAATATAGAAAAGACTTAATTAAAGAAGGAAATAATATTAGTTTTGCTTCAATGCTTGAAGAAGCTAAAAAAGTAAATGATAACAATGTTTATATTGATGTAGATGATGAATTATTTTCAACTCCATTTGATATGAAAAATAAGATCATTAAATATTTAAAAAATACAAATCAAAAATATGACCTTACAGTTGGAGAAACAACTATGATGATATATGAATCATTAGCATTTAAATATAAAGTTCAATTTGAAAAATTAAAAGAAATAACAAAATTAGATATTAAAAAACTTTATATAGTTGGTGGAGGAGCTAATATTGATCTATTAAATCAATTAACAGCGGATATATTAAATGTTGATGTTATCGAAGGTGAAAAAGAAGGTACTGTTGTAGGTAATAGCCTTGCTCAATTTATTTATTTTAAAGAATTTAAAGATTTAAAAGATGCTAGAAATAAATTAAAAGAATCAAGAAATTATAAAGTTTATAAACCTAATAACAATGATTATGTAAATCAAAAATATAAAGATTATTTAAACACAATAGAAAGGAAATAAATATGAGAGATTTAAGAAAAGAGTATGAATTAGCCAAGAAAGAATATGCAAAAATTGGTGTTGATACTGATAAAGCATTAGAAAGATTATCTAATATTAGAATTTCAATGCATTGTTGGCAAGGGGATGATGTAAGAGGATTTTTATTTAATCAAGATTTATCTGGAGGTATTCAAACTACAGGTAATTATCCAGGAAGAGCAAGAAATGTTGATGAATTAAAACAAGATATTAAAGAAGTTTTAAAATTAGTTCCAGGTAAATTTAAGCTTAATTTACATGCAATTTATGCTGATACAGATGAAAAAGTTGATTTAGATCAAATAGAACCTAAACATTTTGCTAGTTGGGTTGATTTTGCTAAAGAAAATAATTTAGGTTTAGATTTTAATCCTACATGTTTTTCTCATCCAAAGGCTTCAACAGGTTTTACATTATCTAGTGCTGATAGTAATATTAGAAATTTTTGGATTGAGCATTGTAAAAGAAGTAGAAAAATAGGTGAATATTTTGGAAAAGAATTAGGAATACCATGTGTTACAAATATTTGGATTCCTGATGGTATGAAAGATATACCATATGATCGACTTTCTCCTCGAAAAAGACTTGAAGAAAGTTTAGATGAAATTTTAAAAGAAAAAATAGATCCAAAATATAACATTGATTCTATTGAATCTAAAGTATTTGGTATAGGTCTTGAATCTTATACAGTGGGTAGTAATGAATTCTATTTAGGATATGCAGTTAAAAATCAAACAGCTTTAACTCTTGATTCAGGACATTTCCATCCTACAGAAGTAATAAGTGATAAGATTAGTAGTGTTTTATTGTATGTTCCTCATTTATTATTGCATGTTTCTCGTCCAGTAAGATGGGATAGTGACCATGTTGTTATTTTTGATGATGAATTAAATGAAATTGCTAGAAGTTTAGTAAGAAGTAATTTAATTGAAAAAACATCAATAGGTCTTGATTATTTTGATGCTTCTATTAATAGAATTGCTGCTTGGGTTGTTGGAATTAGATCGACTCAAAAGGCATTATTAAAAGCAATGCTAGAACCTGTAGACGAATTAAATAAAATTGAAGAAGAAGGAAATTATACAAAGCGTATGGTTTTAACTGAAGAGATGAAATCAATGTCATTTGGTATAGTTTACGATTATTATTGCTTTATGAATAATGTACCAGTAGGTAGTGAATATTTAGATGAAATTAATGACTACGAAAATAAAGTATTATCAAAAAGAGGTTAATTTATATGAAAGTATTAGATGCAAAGTTTGTTAAAGAATTTATTAATCTTTGTGACAATGGGTATAAAAAAGGTTGGCATGAAAGAAATGGTGGTAACCTTTCTTATAGAATTAAAGATGAGGAAATCGAATCGATTAAAGAAGAACTAAAATATGATAAAGATTGGATGGATATCGGAACTACAGTTAAAAATTTAGCTAATGAATATTTTCTTGTTACTGGTAGCGGAAGATACATGATGAATGTTAAAGCAAATCCAGAAGAAAATATTTGTATTATTCAACTTAATGATGATGGTACTAAATTTAAAATTGTTTGGGGCTTAGTTTTAGGAGGAAGACCTACAAGTGAACTTCCATCTCACTTAATGAATTTAGAAGTGGTTAAAAGAAGAACAAATGGATTATTTAGAATCGTTTATCATTGCCATGCTACTAATATTATTGCATTAACTTTTGTCTTACCTTTAGAAGATAAAGTGTTTACAAGAGAATTATGGGAAATGGCTACAGAATGTCCTGTTGTATTTCCTGAAGGTGTTGGAGTTGTTAAATGGATGGTTCCTGGAGGAAAAGATATAGCAGTTGCTACTTCTAAATTGATGGAAAGATATAATGTTGCTATTTGGGCACATCACGGAATATTTGTAACTGGACCAGATTTTGATACAACTTTTGGTTTAGCTGATACTGTAGAGAAGAGTGCTGAAATTTTAGTAAAAGTAATTTCGATGAATGGTGGAGTTAAAAAAAGACAAACGATAACCACCCAAAACTTTATTGATTTAGCTAAAGATTTTCATGTTGAGTTAGATAAAGAAGCTTTAGAATAATAAGAATTATCAAATTTAAATTTAAAGGTCTATATAGACCTTTTTATTTTACATTAATTTTCTATTGCAAAAAATTTAATAGTTTTATATAATTAAATCGGTAAAAAAATACTGAATGGAAATTGAATTATGAAATTTATATTATCAAAAAACCAATTACGAAGATTCCCTGTATACCTAACATTCTTCAAAAAATGCGATGAAATGGGCTTAAAGTACATTAATTCAAGTATGGTAGCTGAAGCATTAAATTTAAATGAAGAACAAGTAAGAAAAGATATTCAATTGTTTTCTACAGTTAGCGGGGTTCCTAATAAAGGAAGAGAAATTAAAAAATTAATTACTGATATCGAAAGAGTATTAGGCTGCGAATCAACTAACAATGCTGTATTAGTTGGTGTTGGTAGTTTAGGAAAAGCTTTACTGAATTATCGCGGATTTGATGAGTATGGCTTAAAAATTGTTGCAGGATTTGATAAAGACGAATACACAATCGGTAAAAGAATCAATGATGTTCAAATTTATGATATTCATAGAATGTATGGAACAGTTAAAGATTTAAATGCTTACATAGGTATTATCTGTGTTCCTCCATCAAATGCTCAAGAAGTATGTGATGCATTGATTGAATCTGGTATTGAAGCGATTTGGAACTTTTCCCCAACAACACTTAAAGTACCATCAAATATCATAGTTTCTGATGTTAATATGGCTGTTTCATTAGCTGAACTTAGTCATAAATTATATATGCAAAAAATAAAGGAGAATAAAAATGGAAAATGAAGCTTATCCAAAAGAAGTTGTTCAAGAAGTTGATGAACTTGTAAATAAAGGTGTTAAATGTTTAGAAGAATTTAGACTTTTAAATCAAGAGCAAGTTGATTATATCGTCGCGAAAGTTAGTTGTGCTGTTTTAGATCATCACGAATACTTAGCACGTATTGCTTTAGAAGAAACAAAACGTGGTGTTTTTGAAGATAAATGTACTAAAAACTTATTCGCTTGTGAATATGTTGTTAACAACATGAGACATTTAAAAACATGTGGAATTATTAATGATGATCCTGTTACAGGAATTACAGAAATTGCTGATCCACTCGGTGTAATTTGTGGCGTTACTCCAGTTACTAACCCTACATCAACTGTTATATTTAAATCGTTAATTTCTTTAAAAACAAGAAATCCAATTATTTTTGGTTTCCATCCAGGCGCTCAAAATTGTTGTGTTGAAACTGCAAAAATTATAGAAGATGCTGCTGTTAAGGCTGGAGCTCCAAAAAATTGTATTCAATACATTGCTCACCCATCTCTTGATGCTACAAAATATTTAATGAATCATAAAGATATTGCAACTATTTTAGCTACAGGCGGTAATGCAATGGTTAAACAAGCTTATAGTTGTGGAAAACCAGCATTAGGTGTTGGCGCTGGTAATGTTCCTGCTTATGTTGAAAAATCATGCAATGTTGCTCAAGCAGCTAACGATATTTTAATGAGTAAGGCATTTGATAATGGTATGGTTTGTGCAAGTGAACAAGCTGCTATCGTTGATAAAGAAATATATAAAGAATTCCTTGAAGGTCTTAAAAAATATGGTGCTTATTTATGTAGTAAAGAAGAAAAAGCATTACTTGAAAAATATATGTTTAGACCTACAAAGGATGGAAAAGGTACTGCTTTATTTTCTGGTTTAGTTGGACATCCAGCTGCTGAAATTGCTCATGAAGCAGGATTTGAGGTTCCTGAAAATACTCCAATCTTAGTTGCTGAATGTGACCATGTTGGAATGGATGAACCTTTAACAAGAGAAAAATTAT
>CAYNBG010000037.1:0-7870 GCA_964395495.1 uncultured Staphylococcaceae bacterium | reverse complement strand
TTAGATAATTTATTACCATATAGATTAGGATTAAAAGGGATAAGTATACCATTACCAAGAGATGGACAATCAATGGATGTGTTTGATAATAAATTAATAATATTTGGTGGGGATAGAAATAAAAAACCATTTAATGAAATGGATGCTTTAATTTTTTCTAGATTAAGTTATATTGATTATGATAATTTTGTTTCTAAAAGAAAATATGGAAATATAAGATATTTAGATGTTATTAATTTGATATTATTAGAAGAAAGTAATTTAACTAGATTTAGATTAAAAGAAGATAAAGAATTGATAGATTTGTTAAGATCTTCTTTAAGATTTAAAGATATATATGTTAGAAACTATGTAGATTTATTTTCTAAAGATGAGTCAAAACAATTTAGTGCAATTACATTCTTTAATAAAGATAAAAAGAATAAGTTTTTATTGGTTACTTTTAGAGGGACAGATGGAACTTTGACCGGATGGAGAGAAGATTTTAATTTAGCATACTTAGATATAATTCCTTCACAAAGAGAAGCTTATAAGTATTTAAATAAAGCTTTAAATTTAACTAGATTTAAAAAAGTTTATGTTGTAGGCCACTCAAAAGGTGGTAATTTAGCAATATATGCTGCTAGCAACTTAAATAAAAATAAAATTAAATTAATTGATAAAATATATGCTTTTGATTCACCAGGTTTTAATGATTACTTTTATAACAATAGTAATTTTGATTTAGTAAAAAATAAAATATATGCATATCTTCCTAAGAGTTCAATCATAGGAAGATTATTGAATGTTAATTATCAATACAAAATTGTGTCTTCATATGAACTTTTATTGAATCAACATAATATTTATAATTGGAAAGTTAATAATGATGAATTTATTTTATTGAATTCGTTTAGTGCAGTTTCTAATAAAATCGATGAAAGAATTAAAAATAGTTTAAAAGGATTAAAAGATGAAGATAAAAAACAAGCTATAGAAGAAATATTTTCTACATTAGAAACATTTAGTGATGAAGATAAATTAGAAACCGGAAATAATCTACCTAATTTTTTTATGAAACTTAAAAAAGAACTAAGAAATAGTAGTGAAAAAACTAAAAATTTAATTTCTTCAATATTTTTTAAAAAGAAAATTGATGAAGAAAAGGACATAAAAATTGAGAATGTTGAATTTGAAGTTTTAGAAGAAAATGAATTCAACGAAATTGAAGAAAAGAAAAAAGTAAATAAATATTTGTTAGAAAATGAAACTGATGATTAGGTCAAGATTTATAATTATTAAAAATTATTTTATAATTTTGTTTGAATAAGATTTTGGGGTATTAACTATGAAAAAAAGTGAAGTATTAAAAATTATCAGCGATGAAAGTTTAACTTATTCTCAACAATTATTAGCGCTAGCTCGTCTTGCCGAAAGCAAAGATAGGACTTTAAAAAGAGATAAAGATTGGATTAAAGCCTTAAAAGAGAAAAAGGTCTGTGATTTAGGTGAAGGCCTAGCTCCATATAGACCAAGATATATACTTCCTGATTATGATATTTTAATGAATAAAGGATGCAAATTTTTAGAACTTGAAAAGCCTAAAACATTACTTGAAGCATGCAGTAATTTACTTATTTTTTATAAACACATTCCTTCAATTACATCATATCCTGTTTATTTAGGAAACTTCACAGATATTTTTAAACCATTTGAAAATGAAGCAGATAATCCTCAAACCGAAGAAATATTACGATTGTTTTTAAAAAATATTGATAAAACATTATGTGATTCTTTTGTCCATGCAGATATAGGGCCAAAAGATAGTAAGATTACAAGAATTATTCTAAAACTTACAAAAGAAATGCAATTAGCAGTACCTAATTTAACTTTATTATATGATGAAAATTTAACTAGTGATGATTTTGCTTTAGATTGCATTGATTGTATGTTAACTACTAGTAAACCATCTTTTGCTAATCATAAGATGTATAAAGAAGAACATAAAAATGTTCCTTATGCTATTGCAAGTTGTTATAATGCTTTAAATGTTGGCGGAGGAGGATATACTCTTCCTAGATTAAGACTTTATGAAATAAGCACAGAAGCAAAAGATATAAATGATTTCTTTAATAATGTATTACCAAAGTATGTAAATTTAATCTTAAGAAATATTGATCAAAGAATTGAATTTATAGTTGAAAAATCTTCTTTCTTTAAATCTAATTTTTTAGTTAAAGAAGGTTTTGTTAGTAGAGAAAATTTCACTGGAATGGTTGGTGTTGTTGGTGTTGCAGAATGTTGTAATAATTTATTAAAAATAACTGACAAATCATGTGGTTTTGGACATAATGAAGAAGCTAATGATTTAGCTGTTAAAGTATTAGAAACTATTGAAAATATTGTTAACAATCATAAAGGTAAGTATTGCTCTAATTGCAACAATAGATATCAAATGCATGCTCAAGTAGGTATCGATAGTGATGGACTTGATGATGCTCCTGGTTGTAGAGTCCCAGTTGGATATGAACCTGAACTATTTGAACATATTTCGTTAGAAAGTAAATTACACAAATATTTCCCTTGCGGAGTTGGTGATATATTTAAATTAGATCAAACATGGAACAATTCTCATGAAGCTGTTTTAGATATTATTAAAGGTTCATTAAATAGTGGTATGAGATACTTTACAGCTTATAATTGTGATAATGATCTTGTTAGAGTTACAGGCTATTTAGTGAAAAAGAGTGAAATTGATAAACTTAATAAAGGTGAACAATCGATTAATAATTGCACAGTATTTGGAAAAGGTGCAAAAGAATCTGGTCATGCCTTAGATAGAAGAATATATGGAAAAGGCTCCAATAAATAAAATAATTAATTTTTCTAATGTTGATGGACCAGGAAACAGAATGGCAATATTTTTTCAAGGATGTCCTTTTAGATGCTTATATTGCCATAATCCTGAGACTTTAAATTTATGTTTAAATTGTGGTAGATGTATTGCTACATGTCCAACAAAATCATTATCTTTTGATGAAAATAAAAAAGTGATTTGGAATGAAAAAACATGTGTTAATTGCGATATGTGTATAAAAACTTGTCCAAATTTATCGTCTCCAAAAGTTAAATATTATTCCGTTGAAGAAGTCTTAGAAAGAATTAAAAAAGTAAAACCATTTATAAGAGGCATAACTGTAAGTGGAGGAGAATGTACAAATTATCCTAAGTTTATTTATGAATTATTTAAGGAAGTTAAGAAACTAAATTTAACGTGTTTAATTGATTCAAACGGATGTTATGATTATAAAAATATGAAGGATTTAATAGAGATTTCAGATGGAGTCATGTTGGATGTTAAAGCATTTAATAATGATTTTCATAATAAAATTATTGGTAAAGATAATAATGTAGTAATTTCAAATCTAAAATTTCTTCTATCTATAAATAAACTTGAAGAAGTTAGAACTGTTATTTTGCCTAATCAAAAAGAAAATAACGAATATACTGTTAAGATGGTTAGTTCAATAATCAAAGATAAGGTAAGATATAAGTTAATTAAATATAGATATTATGGTGTAAGAAAAGACGGAATAGATGAATTTGGTAAAGTAATAGTAGATGATGATACAATAAAATATTATAAATATTTAGCCATTAAAAATGGTTGTAAAGAGGTAGTTATTAAATAAAATGGATAAGAAGATTAATAAAACTAATGCTATGAGATTGCTTGATGAAGCAAAAGTTGAATACGAAGTAATTGATTATACAGATAAGAATTTTACAAACGGAGAGGAAATAGCTTCATATTTAAATCAAGATCCTTCGCTAGTTTTTAAAACACTTGTTACGGTTGGTAAAAGCCATGAACATTATGTATTTGTAATACCAGTAAATAAAGAATTAAATCTTAAAAAAGCTGCTAAAGCAGTTGGTGAAAAAAATATTGAAATGGTTAAATCTAAAGAATTATTACCTTTAACTGGTTATATTCATGGAGGATGTTCTCCTATTGGAATGAAAAAATACTTTAAAACAACATTTGATATTTCAATATTAGATAAAGATAAAATTTATTTTAGTGGTGGTAAAATTGGTTATCAGGTTAAACTAAATGTTAAAGATATTTCTAAAGTAATAGAATTTAATATTGATGAATTAGTATAAATTTTAAGTACAAATATGAAATAAATTATGATATTATAAGTTTAAACAGGAGGGATTTAAATATGGCAGCAAGCGGCAAAGATTATTTTGGCTTAAGTAGAGTCGTTTCCATTATCTTAGCAATTATTCCAGTTACTTCATGGATCTGTGGTATTGTTACAAGATTTAAAGATGGTCATATCTTAGCAGGTATTTTACGTATCTTCTTTGGATTTAACATCGTCTGGATTATTGACTTAATCTTAATGATTGTAAGAGGAAGCATCTTAAAAATTATTAAGTTCTAATAATTAAAACATAAAAAGCGACTTCTAATGCCGCTTTTTTTGTTGGAATTAAAAATAGATTTTAAAATTATAAATAATAGTAGTATAATACTTTACGGCGGAGGTATACTTATGGCAAAAAAATTCTTTGAATTACCTAGATTAGCTCAAATAATCCTTTTAATTCTTCCTGTAGTTGGTTGGATTGTTGAACTTATCATTAGATGGAGTGCTGTTGTTGAAAACTTTACAGTTTTAAATCTTGTAGCTGCTCTCCTCTACACATTCGTTGGATGGGGTATTGTTCTCCAAATCGTTGATATCATTTGGATTCTTTGCTTCAAACACTTATTCCTTACAAAGGCATAAGTTACTTGGCCACTTAATTGTGGTCTTTTTTTTAAATAAAATAGGAGAAATATATGTTACACGTTGTAAATCACCCATTAATTACTATGAAATTAAATAAAATGAGAGATGAAAATACTAAGTCAAAAGATTTCAGAACTCTTCTTGATGAAATATCTTCTTTAATGACTTTTGAGGTTTTTAAAGATTTAAAATTAAAAGCAAGTGGTAAGAAAATAAAAACACCAACTGGATGTGAAATTGATAGTCTTAAATTAGAATATAATTTGATTATTGTTCCAATTTTAAGAGCAGGTATTGGAATGAGTAATGGTGTTTGCAACATGCTTCCTACTGCAAGAATTGGTCATATAGGTTTATATAGAGATGAAAAAACTTTAAAACCTGTTGAATATTTTTGCAAAATGCCAAAAGTTGATAATCCATTAGTTTTAGTTTGTGATCCAATGTTAGCAACTGGTGGAAGTGCTATCGATGCTATTTCTATTTTAAAGAAAAAAGGATATACAAATATTAGATTATTGTGTTTAGTAGGTGCTCCTGAAGGCGTTAAAGCGCTAGAAAAAGCTCATCCTGATGTTGATTTATATTTAGCATCATTAGATGAAAAATTAAATGAAAAAGGCTATATTCTTCCTGGATTAGGAGATGCAGGAGATAGAATATTTGGAACTTTATAATATTCCAACTCTTTTATATATAGAATTTACATTTTTTGAATAAAAATCTAGATTCTTAAAGTTTTCAATTTCTTTTAAGGAGAATAAAGAACCAATTTCTTTATTCTTTTTTATTAATTTAAAGAAATCTGTATTAGTTTCATAAGCTTCATTAGCAATAGGTTGAATTAAATCATATGCTTTTTCTCTACTATATCCCTTATTAATTAATTCTGTTAAGATTCTTTGAGAATAAATTATATTATTTGTTAATGAAATGTTTCTTAACATGTTTTCTGGATATACAATTAAAGTATCGATTATTTTTGTCATTCTTTTAAGCATATAATCAAGTAAAATAATTGCATCATTTAAAGCAACTCTTTCAACAGATGAATGAGAAATGTCTCTTTCGTGATATAAAGCCATATCTTCATAAATTGAAAGCATATAACCTCTTAAAAGACGTGAGCATCCACAGATATTTTCTGATCCAATTGGATTATGTTTATGTGGCATTGCAGAACTTCCTTTTTGGTTTTTTGAAAAATATTCACTAACTTCATGAATCTCAGTTCTTTGCAAATTCCTAATTTCTACACCTATTTTTTCAAGCAACCCGCCAATTAAAGTTAAGCAAGAAATATAATAAGCGTGTCTATCTCTTTGCAAGACTTGTGTAGAAATATTAACGTTATTTAAGCCTAATTTATTTAAAATATAATCTTGAGCTTCAAGCGGAAGATAAACACTAGTTCCAACAGCTCCACTGATTTTACCAACCTCGATTTCTTTTCTTGCTTCATTAAATCTTTTAATATCTCTAGATAATTCGTCGTAATATAAAGCCCATTTTAAACCAAAAAAAGTTATATCTGCATGTATTCCGTGAGTTCTTCCAATACAAGGTGCATCTTTGTATTTAATAGCTTTTTCTTTAAGTGAATTTTGTAAAAGAAGTAGTTTTTCGTATAGTTTTTCGTTAGCTTCCTTAAAAATACAACCATTTGCTGTGTCAACAACATCAGTAGAAGTTAATCCATAATGTATCCATTTTTTCTCACTACCTAAATAAGTAGAAACATTACGAGTAAAAGCGATTACATCATGTTTTGTTTCTTTTTCAATTTCTTCAATACCTTTTAAATCGAAAGAAGCTTTAGACATTATGTTGTTATAATCTTCATCATTTACCTTATTGATTGAGTGTAAATACGAAATTAAGGCTAATTCAACATCTAAATATTTTTGAAATTTATTTTGCATTGAGAAGATTTTTTTCATCTCAGAAGTAGTGTATCTATCAATCATTATAAAATTTCCTCTTTAATAATTGTTTCTTCTCTACCTGGACCAACTGAAATAAATGCTACTTTTGTATTTGTAAATTTTTCAATTGTTTCAATATATTTTTTAGCATTTGTTGGTAAGTCTTCGTATTTTCTAACTTTTGAAATATCTTCATTCCAAGTAGGTAATTCAATATAAATAGGTTTACATCTATTTAGTTCACTAATTGTGGAAGGAATATAATCAATTATTTTTCCATCTAATTCATAAGAAATACATACTTTTAAAGGATTAATTCCTGTTAAAACATCTAAAAGCATAACAGAAATATAGTTTGTTCCGCTTATTCTAATAGAATTTTTTACAACAACTAAATCTAAATAACCTATTCTTCTAGGACGTTTTGTAACTGTTCCGTATTCATGACCAATTTCTCTAATTTTATCACCAATTTCGTTATTTAATTCAGTAATAAATGGTCCTGAACCAACTCTAGTTGTGTATGCTTTCATAATTCCAACAATTTTATCAATTGATTTTGGAGGAATAGAAGCATTGATAGAAACGCTATTTGCTAAAGGAGAAGAAGAGGTGACAAAAGGATATGTACCATTATCAATGCAAAGCATTGCTCCTTGAGCACCTTCAAATAAAACTTTTTTATTATTATCGATAGCATTAGTTAAAAATACAGATGTATCAATGATATGATCTTTTAATTCTTTTCCAATCTTTGAATATGTTTTGTATAGTTCTTCAACTGAGTATTCTTTTTTTCCTAGCATTTTAAGTTCAGCATTTTTAATAGGTAAAATATTTTTAAGTCTTTCTTTTAAATATTCAGGTTCGATAATATCTCCAACTCTAATGCCAAGTCGAGCAGCTTTATCCATATAACAAGGCCCAATACCTTTTTTAGTGGTACCTATTTTATTGTTGGATAACATTTCTTCGTATGCTCCATCTAAGTCGATATGATAAGGCATAATAATATGAGCTCTATTAGATATATATAAATTAAAATCTTTAACTCCTTGTGATTTTAATGTATTAATTTCTTCAAGCATTGAAACCAAATTCATAACGCAACCATTGGCGATAACATTAACGATTTTTGGTGAAATAATACCACTTGGT
>CAYNBG010000036.1:4327-7977 GCA_964395495.1 uncultured Staphylococcaceae bacterium | reverse complement strand
GCATTTACTTCGCAATCTTTAAATATTACATTTCTAACAATACCACTTGAACCAATAATTTGGAAAATACCAATATTATCACCTGCCTGATGAGCAGCATTGGTAAATGAATAACTGCCTTGATAATTTGATTTATTAGTTGCTGTATCACTAGAAAAACTAACTTTAGCATTTTTAATTGTGTATCCATTTCCATCTAAAATACCATGGAAATAAGAGTTATGTGCATCAGTCTCTGTATAAAAATATCCAAGTGGTTCAAAATTAGAAATAGTTGATAAATCAATATCATTTCCTAAAACATATACACCAGTTAAGTTATTATTGATGTCTTGAAATTCTTGTGCAGTTTTAATAACTTTTGTGCAAACCATAATTGAAATTTTATACGATTTCTCACTTGTTTTTATAGTTAACTCTTTTTCTCCAGCAGGAATTGTTTTAACTTCTTCACCTTTAAGATTTAATACTCCATCAGTATAAGAATACGTTGAAAGAGTAACTCTACCACATTTAATTGATGTAATATTTCCTTTTAATTCTGTTTGAATACTTAATACATCATCTGGATTACTTAAATCAAAAACAGGAGTTTTTGTATAAATAGTGTCACTAGTTGTTAAGCCACTACTCCCACAACCTGTGAGTCCACTTAAACTCATTAAAGATAAAATACCTGATAAAATAATATGTTTTTTCATATACATAAACTCCCTATTTTCAATTTTATAATGTTTTTAAAGTTGGAATTTGATCATCAACAAGATTCCATAAATTATCATTTAATAATTCATATACTGAAGCTTCAGTATCGCTAAATACTAAATCAGTTTCACAATCTTCAGCTATTGTAATAGGTCCACCCCATTCCCAAGAACTACCAAATGTAGCAGCAGCAGATTGATTTGTATAAACACCCCTAACAGTAAAGTTTTGTGCTGTTGTAGTCCCTTTTTCATTTAATCCACCTTCAGGATAAGCAGTAATAGCCATAACTCCACCTTGACCTTCACCAGTTACATTAACAACATTATTTATAACTTTTCCACTTGCTTCTAAAACTCCACAAATTGCTCCAGCAAATGGGAACCATGAATCACTACCTTGATTATAATTACTAGTAGCTTCTATCGAACAATTAGTAACAGTTCCTGATAATTTATTACATAATAATCCAGAACCCCATCCAATACCTTCCTTATTGAAAGTTCCATCAAGATGAAGATTTCTAACTGTTCCACTAATTGTAGAGAATAAACCAGTATTAGGATAGTATCCATCTTTATCTTTATTTCCAACTACTTCAAAATTAGATATAGTATGGCCTCTTCCATCTAATGTTCCAGATAAAACATTTAGTAATGTAATACCATTAACTTTTAAACCACCTAAATCAATGTCAGCAGTTAAACAATATTTCGAACTAGCATCAACACCGCTTGTTAAAAATGTAGATTTAAATTCATCGGCAGTACTAATTTCTGTATATCCTGTTGAATAATTATCTTTAAAATATAAAGATACTGTAGAAACTAATGGTGTTTGACCAACTTGAACAGTTAAAGTTACAATTTCATCACCAACTGAACTAGCTGTAATTGTAGCAGTTGCTTTTTTTGCACCGCTTATAACACCAACACCATTGCTAGTTTGCCATTTATAAGTTAATACCTTATTTTTAGGGTTATACACATTAGCTTCTAATGTAATTGTTTCTCCAACTGAAGCAACATTTTTACTAACTGTAATTGATAAACTTGGTTCTGTAGAAGGAGTTACTGTGAAAGCAAATTCTTTACTAACAGATGAATCACCAACTAAAGTAGCAATAATATTACACTTACCAGCACTAATTGCAGTTACTAATCCATCTTGATCTACTGTAGCAACACTAGCATCACTACTACTCCATGATACACCTTCTCTTGTATTATCGTTTTTAATTGTAGCTGTTAATTGAACAGTTGATCCTACTTCTGCACTATTTAAACCTGTAATTGCGATTTTATCATTATCTACAGGTACAACTGTACCACCTTCTCCACAACTAGTTAAACCAGTTAACATACTAAAGCATACTAATGCAGATGCTAATAATATTTTTCTTGTTTTCATATTCATATTCTCCTTCTTTATATAAAGGATTTAGCAATTGATATGCTAAATCCTTATTCTTTTATTTAATTAAGCAGCTGTAGTATTTAATGTAGATCCAGTAAAACTTGCAGTTACTTTATATCCGCTATCTGTACCATTAGACAAATATATTGTTATAGTAGTTGTCCAACCATCTGCAGGTGCTCCATCACATGCTGTATAAAAATTAATATATTTATTTGTCCAATCATCTTGTTGAAGAGTAACATTATTTATTTTTCTAGAAACAGCTACTCCACCAGCATCTTTTTGCTCAATTTCCTTTTTAACAACAGTATAACTGTTCTTATTATCAGCTGTCATACCAATTGAATCTGTGTTAACCCAAATATGAGCACCAGCACCTTGAAATCTTGTCTTCTCACCATTAGCGCCTGATTCTAAAACAGTTCCATCTGTATAAGATGTAGGTTCTGTAGCAGGAGTTGCATCATCCCAAGTAAATCCAGTAAATGATGTTGTTTTTGTATAAACATCATCACCATGGGTTAAAGTAATTTTTGCTGTAGTAGTAAAATCAGCACCAGGACCCTTATCTAAATAAATAGTAAGTCTTACAGTATTTGTACCATAATCTTCAAATGCATATCTTGTAACAGAAACTCCAAAATCTGCACCTGCAGATGTTAAGGAAGTAACTTCAGCAACAACTGTATAATCTGTAGCATTAGCTCCAGTAATTCCAAGTTCACTATTATCTAAATAAATCCATACCATTGCGCCTTCAATCTTTGTTGATTGATTACCTTTTTCAATGATTGGAAGATCTTTTGTTACAATTGTTTGTCCTTGAATTTTTACTGTAACGTTATTTGTTCCTTCTTTAATAGTAAATTTATATTCATCACCACTCTTAATTGAAACATTATTAACAAGAACATCTTCAACAGTATTTGTTGTATCGTTTAATGCAACTTTAACTTCTGTTCCTACAGCATATTTTGTATTTAATGATGCATCTTCATCACCAATCTTATAACTTAATGTTACTCCATCTGGTAAATCGCCTTCAGTAATTGTTCCTTTAGCAACATATGCATCAAATTTAATATTCTTAATATCAATAACAGCAGTTCCTAATTTTGAAAGTAACATCTTAACTGTTGTTGCTGCACTTTGTTCAAAATCAACTTCAATATTATTATCACCAACAACCAAATCAAATGTTTTATCATTGATTGTAACTTGACCAGCTGCAGTAGATGTAATTACACATGTAAATGTATATTTTGTACCAACCAATAATGAACTATTTTTATAGAAAATTTGTTGTAGCCATGTTTCATATGGATTAGTTTCAGTAAAGTCGAAGTGAACAACACCATCTTTTGTTACATAAGCTTCATTGACTTCATGTCCAGTTTCCCAAGTATCATTCCAATATGACCATGTATCAGCAACAAGATTTGCTTCTTCAACCCAAGGCATTGCAGTAGCACCTTCAGGAAGTTGATCATCAACTTCTTCATATTTAATATTAGAAATATCAAGAA
>CAYNBG010000036.1:2685-4227 GCA_964395495.1 uncultured Staphylococcaceae bacterium | reverse complement strand
CCTTCAGGAAGTTGATCATCAACTTCTTCATATTTAATATTAGAAATATCAAGAACAGCTGTTCCTAATAATGAACATTGTAATGAGAATGATGTTCCACCAGTTGTTTGATGATTATAAGTTAATTCAATATCATTTTCACCAACTACTAATGTTTTTGTTGCTCCATTAATAGTAATTTCACCAGCAGCTGTAGAATTAATTTTAAGAGTCATCTTATATTTTCCAGCAACTAATGTACTATCTTTATAGAATAATTGATGATGCCAATTAGTTTTTTCATCCATAACGTTACTAAAATCATAATGAATTACTCCATCTTTTGTTTTATAAGCATCATTAACTGTACAAGCAACTTCCCAATCAGCATACCAATAAGACCATGTATCTGCTCCTAAATCTTTTTCAGCAGCATAAATTAAATCAACAGCTCCTTCAGGAATAGCATTTCTTAATTCAACAACAATAGTAGTATTTTTAGCTGGCATTTTGAAAGTATAATTGCCTTTATCATTTGCAGTTAAAACTTGTCCATTTCCTTTAACAGATTTAATTCTCTTTGAACTATTGTTAACTGTGACTTTAAATGTAACATCATCATCTAAACCATAGTTTTCTTCTAAGCCAGTAATTGTATAATCATCACTTGCTTCATAACTAACGGTATATTTAGCTTCTTCTTCAACTGTAATTACAAGAGTTACATTTTCACTAGGCATTATAAATGCAAAAGAACCATTTTCATCTGGCTCAAGTGAAGTACCATCTACAACAACACTTGTAACAACATAACCATCATCAACAATAAGAGAGAATGTAACTTCATCTCCTGCACTATATGAAGTACTTAAACCAGTTACAGTATAGTGTTCACCACTAGCAACTGTTACAGTATATGTTGATGGAGTTGGTGTAGGTGTTGTTGTTTCTTTAAATGTAGCAACAACTTTATTTTCTCCTTCTACTAAAGTAAATTTTTTACTAGCTTTAATATCGGTTCCATTATGAGTTAAAGTGTCTAATTCATAACCACTATTTGCAGTAACTGTTAAAGTGATTTCATCACCAACATTTCCGCTATTTTTACTAGCAACAACTGTACCATGATTATCTGTAGATACAACGACTGTTCCAGTTTTCTTTGTTTCTTGTGTGTTATTACAAGATGTAATTGTTGAAACTCCACCAAGTATTAAGCAACTTGCTAAAGCAACAACAGGTATAAATTTTCTTTTCATTTCTTTTCCTCCTATATTATATTTTTTTAAGAAATGTATTTAATAAGCTAAACGCTTTATTAACCTTTTAAACCACCAACTGATGTGTTTTCCATAATTGTTTTTTGGAAACATAAGAAAACAATAAGAATTGGTAATAATGTAAGAATAATAGTTGCAAAAAGCATAGTATAATTTGCTTTTTGAACCATAGTATCAGATAAGTATTTTAAACCTACTGCAATTGTAGGCATTTTTGGTAAATAGATAGATGGAGTTAAATAGTCATTCCATAAACCAATTAATTGAATAACAGAAATAGCTA
>CAYNBG010000036.1:0-2675 GCA_964395495.1 uncultured Staphylococcaceae bacterium | reverse complement strand
CAACAATTGGTCCTTTTGCCATTGGAATAATGATTTGGAAGAATATTCTAAAATCACTAGCTCCATCAATTCTAGCAGCTTCTACATATGTCCAACTTAAAGATTTAAAGAAACTATATAAAAGCATAAAGTTCATACCAAATCCACCTGAATAAAGGAAGATACAACCAATAATAGTTCCATCAAGTCCCATCGCTTTCATTAATTGAATTTGAGATGGTAATGATCCAACAATAGGAACGATTAAACTAAAAATAACAACGCCCCAAATAATACTTCTACCTGGGAATTTATATTTAGCTAATACATAAGCAGCACAACTTGAAGTAAAGATAGTAACAACTGTACCAAGTCCAGCAATAATAACTGACATACCTAACATTTGGAAAATTGTAAAATTATGTGTTGAAGCATCTTTAAATGTAAATGCATTAATAAAATTATCAAATGTCCAGTTTTGAGGTAATCCAATATAGTTAGTTGTATATTCTCCAGCATCTTTAAAAGAATTCATTAAAACCCATAAAAATGGAAATATAAAAGAAATAGCAAATAATACAAAAATAACAAACATTACAATAAATAATGCTTTTTCTCCACCATGACGTTTATATAAAATATCATGTTTTCTATAGTAGTTTTCTTGTCTATAGTCTTCTTGTTTCTTTTTAAAATGTTTCTTAAATATATTCATATTAATAATTTACATCCTTAAAGCATCTATTTAATAAGCTTCTTGTTCCAACAATAATTGGAGCACCAATTAATGAACAGAATAAACCTAAAGTTGCAGGTGTATTAACTCCAGCTCCTTGAGATTGTTGATATATTTGAAGTCCAATAGTCATAGTATCATTTGTACCACTTGTTAAGAAGAATGGTTGAAGATATACACTAAACATACTCATCATACCAAGAATGAATAATGTTGTAATTGTTGGCCAAGTTAATGGTATAACAATATGGAAAAATTCTTTAAGAGGAGGTACCCCATCCATTTTAACAGATTCAAGTATTTCTCTAGGAATTCTACTCATACCAGCAGTTAATAAAATAACATCATATCCAATACCTGCCCAAATACAGAAGAAATAAACTGCCCATTTAGCATTTTCACCTACAAACATATCAGCAGTACTAATTCCAAATAATCCTAAGAAAGAACTCATAACACCACCATTAGAATCAAAACTAAGTTTAAATACTAATGTTAAAACAATTAAAGGAATAATTGATGGAAGATAGAATATTACTTTAAAAAATCCAGCACCATATATTTTTTTAAAAATAAAATAAGAGAAAAATAAAGCAATTGGTAAAGTAATAAAACAAGAAACTATAATATATAAGAAAGAAGTTAAAAACATGTTTCTTGTAGATTCTAGTTTAAATGATTCAAATAATGTTTGATAGTTATAAAATAATTGATCCCATCCTACAAATTGCAATTTATTTCTAACAGGATATTGGAATGTTAAAAGAATAGAATTAATGTTAACACCAAACCACATAATTAAAAATTGAAGTACAGGATAAGCAAGCATTACTAAAACAAAGATAGTGCTTCCTTTAATCCACTTCTTTTTTCTTTTTACATTTGGTACTATTTCATCTCTTCTTTGAACAAATTTCATATATAAATGTCTATTATTTTTAAATTATTAGTCTTTTAATCCAGCATTTCTTAACCAGCTGCTCCAGCCATTTTTAGCAGCAGTATAAATCTTATTTCCTACAATTGAAGGAGTATATTCATCTGGTTTGCTACAAGCATTTTGATAGTAATAAACATTTTGAATCCATGGCATAACTGTATTTGTATTCCAATAAGTAATATCGTTATCTGATAATAAATTAAAGTTTTTACATTCTGTTAATAACGAATAGATTGATTGAATATATGTATCATCACTTGTTAATTCAAGATTAACATCAGAATAATCAAATGCTAAGAAAGCACCTTGTGATTTCTTAACAAATGTTTTACAAGCCTCATATGTAGCCATATATCTTAAGAAATCTTTAGCTTTATCGATACTTGGAGAATTACTAGGTACAATAATTGAATCTCCAAAACCAACGTTATAATTGTAATAAGTTGATGATGTAGATTTTGCTTTAGGTGTTTTCATCATTTTAATTTTAAAACCTAAATCACTCTTTTTAGCGTTAGTAATTTCATATTGAGCCCATTGTCCATAAGGAATCATAGCAGCTTTACCAGAATAAAATGCTGATTGAGCAGATAATAAGTTACCTGAATAAGCATTAGCAATAGAATTATGATTTGTTGATGTAGCTATTAACTTATACCACATATCATAAGCTTCTACAAATTCTTTATTATATGTATCAGGATTATACATTTCATAACCTGTAGAATACTTATTATCTTCACCTTTATATTTAAGAATAGTATTAATCTTTGATTCACCAGCTAATTCATACCACCAAGGGAAAACTAAATAATCCCAATAATATTGTCTATCTGCACCTGACCAAGCAAATGGAGAATAAGTTTCACCTCTATCTCCTCCAGGAATTTCAGTTTCAGAAATAGTTTTACATAATTGAACTAATTCATCATATGTAGTAGGAATACTCCATCCGTTTTGTTCAAATAAATCAACATTATAAACTAATCCGCCAGCACCTTGAGTGTAGCAAACTTTATA
>CAYNBG010000035.1:0-8009 GCA_964395495.1 uncultured Staphylococcaceae bacterium | reverse complement strand
TAAAGAGTATTATGTAAAAGCAATAACAAGTAATAATGCAAAATGTCATTATGAAGACGCAAAAGAAAGATTAAAAGCTCTTGATAGTGATCTTTATAAAAAGTTTTGTTTATAAAAATAAATAACAATATAAGTTTAAAACATACTAGAATTAACTAGGGTATTTATTTTATCTATCAAGATTAAATGCTATAATAATCATTGAAATGAGGAAATTGTATGGTGAAAGTAGTAGCATTTGATTTTGATGGAACCATGGCATTAAGCTTTAATTTAATTAATAAATGTATTAAAGAAGTGTTTGAAGAAAATAATTTATATATGAGTGAAGAAGAATTCTTCTCTTATTATGGTCCTAATGAAATAGGAATATTTAAACATGCTTTAGGTGATGAATTAGGTGAAAAAGTATTTTCTAGATACTTAGAGTTATATAAAAAATACCATAAAGAATACCTTCCAAGTTTAGCAAAAGATGTTACTAAAGTAATAGATTATTTAAAAGAAAACAATATACATGTAGTATTACTTACTGGTAGATCATTAGAATCTACTTTAATATCTTTAAATGAATTTAATATGATGAACACGTTTGAAAAGTTATATGTTGGAAGTGAAGAAGGTGTTAATAAACCATCTAATTTTAAACAATTATTTAAAGATTATAACGTAAGCAATAATGAAGTCATTTATATTGGAGATTCAGTTAAAGATATTTATTCATGTAAAGAAGTAGGTGTAAAAATATTATCCATATATCTTGAACAAGGGGAAAGTAGATTAGATAAATTAAAAGAAAATAATGATTTAGTTTTTACTGATTATTTGTCGTTATTAGAAAAGTTAAAAGAAATAATAAAACAATAAAAAAGTCTAGCATTTGCTAGACTTTTTATTTAGTTTGAATATATTTAACTATTTAGATTTCTTTTCGATTCCTGCTTTTTTCATAGCATCATCGATTAAGACTTTAGCTCTCTTGAAAGATAATTCTGATTTAACTTTAATATATCCTGGAACATCGCTATATTTTGATTTAGCGCTATCATCTTTGACTGGAAGAGTAGAACCTTCATAATCAGCTGGATTAACAGCGACGTGCATTTTAATTCCTTTTCCTCTAAGTGAGAAAACAACATATCTAACTTTATGAAGTCTATATGTATCTGCACTAACACTAGTTCTTCCGTGAAGTCCATATTCATCAGCACAATATTTAGCTAATTCATCATATTTTTCTTTTAATTCTGGATCAGCTTCAGCTAATCTTTGAGCGAATGGTACAGCTTTCTTTCTTTCTTTAGCAGCGCCTTCTTCGCCTTCAGTTTCTTCAGAATCATCAGCATCATCAGCTTCTTCTTCATTAGCAGGAGCTTCTTCAGCAACTGGTTCTTCAACTGGAGTTTCTTCTTTAGCTACTGGCTCTTCTGCAGGTTTTTCTTCTTCACTAGCAGGAGCTACTTCTTCGTTACTAGCAACGCCATAATAATTATTTGTAATATTATTAACTACTTGTTGTTCTGGAGCTTTTTTGCAGCATTCACATTCTTCTTCAGCAGGTTTCTTCCAAATGAAGAAAATGAAGTAGAAGATAGCAGCAAGAGCAGCACCAACTAATGGACAAGCAATGAATAACCAAACTTGGTTAAGAGCAGTGCCATCTCCAAAGATTGCAGCAAATACTGCAGGTGCAAGTGATCTAGCTGGGTTGACGCTTGTTCCTGTAAGAGGAATACCAGCGATATGTACAACAACTAATGCTAAGCCGATAATTAAACCGCTAACTTTGCTAAGTTTTTTGCTTGAACTAACAGCTAATACAACGAATACGAAGATCATAGTTAAAATGATTTCTGTGATAGCTGCAACTAAGTATGGATATTGTCCACCAGAGATTAATGGTTGAATTTGGTTAGCACCGAATCCACAGTCACTACCAAAGATTCCCCATAAGCAAAGTGCACCAACAAATCCACCAATGATTTGTGCGACAACATAAACGATAAATTCTTTCCATCCGAATTCTCTTTGTTCTTTAGGGAGGAATAAATTTTTAAGTAAGACACCTAAAGAAACAGCAGGATTAATGTGGCATCCAGAGATTGAACCAATTGCATAAGCCATGATTACAACAGTTAAGCCGAATGCTAATGCAGTAATTCCTAAGTGAGCAGTTCCGTCAGCGTATGAGCTTGTAGCTGATGATGTCACAATAGCGGCACCACAACCAAAGAGTACAAGACAGAATGTTCCAAGAAGTTCTGCTAATCCTTTTTTGAATAATTTCATATATTCAAACCCTCCTTATTTAAATATTTTACTCAATTAATAATATATTTCAATATATTAATTTAAAAATTTTAAATAAATTCGTATGTATTTCCTATCTCTTTTTGTCTTTTTCATCTATTTAACTAATTTTTATCAAAAACTATATGTTTTAGGGAATGCATTTTCTAAAACATATGTAAATAGTGTATCTTTTTAAATTATATTAAAAGCAATAAAAAAAGATCTCATTGAGATCTAATTTTTAAGAAATGGTGACCCTGAGGCGACTCGAACGCCTGACCCACAGCTTAGAAGGCTGTTGCTCTATCCAACTGAGCTACAGGGCCATTGCCTATATAATATACAAGAATTTAAATTTCTTTACAAGTAAAATTTATTAAATTTTATTAAAATAACTAGTCCAGTAAATAAGAAATCTATATAATATAGTAGACATTAGTTAAGGAGATTATTTATGGATGGTGTTAGCAATAAACTTGTAGAAGGAATTAAAGTAGCATTACTTAACGTTTTTAAATATGAAGATAAGAGTAATTTAGTTATGGTAGAAATTCCAAAAGCAAAAGGACATGGAGATTATTCTACAAATATTGCTATGAGATTAACTAAAGTATTACATGATAATCCTCAACATATTGCTTCTTTATTAAAAGATGAATTAGAAAAGAATGAAATTATTGATAAGGTTGAAATTGCTGGGCCAGGTTTTATTAATATCTATGTTAAAAATGAATCTTTAACAGCTATTATTAATGAAATTATTTCTTTAGATAAAGATTATGGAAAGAATAATTATGGAAACCATGAAAAAGTAATGGTTGAATATGTTAGTGCTAATCCTACAGGTGATTTACATTTAGGGCACGCAAGAGGTGCTGCATATGGTGACTCTTTAACTAGAGTATTAAATTTCTCAGGTTATGATTGTTTAAGAGAGTATTATGTTAATGATGCAGGTAATCAAATTGAAGTCTTAGGTGAATCTTTATATCAAAGATATTTAGAGGCATTAAATTTACCATTTGATATCTCTGTTATTGGCTATCAAGGGAAAGATGTTAAAGAATTAGCTAAAAAGATTGCTGAAGAAATAAAAGATAAATATGTAAATGATAATAGTGATGAAAGAAAATTATATTTTAAAAAGATTGGTACAGAACTTGAATTAAATAAGATTAAAAAAGATTTAGATTTATATAGAGTAGGTTTTGACCATTATCAATCTGAATTAGATTTATATAGACAAAATAAAGTAAAAGAAACACTAGAAGCTTTAAAAAAGAGTGGCTATACATATATGCTTGATGGAGCTTTATGGCTTAAAACAACTGAATTTAATGATGATAAAGATAGAGTTTTAATTAAAAGTGATGGATCTTATACATATCTTTTACCAGATATTGCATATCATAAAGATAAATTCGATAGAGGATATACTCATTTAATCAATCTTTTTGGTGCAGATCATCATGGTTATATCGCTAGACTTAAAGCAGGTTTAAAAATATTAGGATATGATGATACTAAATTAGATATTCAAATCATTCAAATAGTTAGACTTATGGAAAATGGTAGCGAAGTTAAAATGTCAAAAAGAACAGGAAACGCTATTACAATAAGAGAATTATGTGAAGATGTAGGTGTAGATGTAGCAAGATATTTCTTTATCTCTAAGCCTATTGTAAGCCACTTAGATTTTGATTTAAACTTAGCAAGAAAACATAGTAGTGAAAATCCTGTATATTATATTCAATATGCTTATGCTAGAACATGTTCAGTATTAAAAAGGAAAGAAGATTTTAAAGTAAGTAATGATTATTCATTATTAAATAGTGAAAAAGAAATTGAATTACTTAAAGAATTAGCTTCATTTAAAGAAACTATTCAAGATGTATGTAAAAATAAAGAAGTTAATATCTTATCTAATTATTGTTATCATTTAGCAAGTTTATTCCATAGTTATTATAATGATTCTAAATTTATTGATGAAAATAATGTTGAATTAACAAATCAAAGATTAGCATTAGTAAAAGCAGTTAATATTGTAATAAGAAATGGATTAAATTTACTTGGTTTAGAAGCCAAAGAATCGATGTAAAAAATAATTAAAAATTGACATTAAAAATGAAGCAAAAATTGCTTCATTTTTTAATTTAAAACCATGTATAAAATTATAATTTAAAAAGTTTAAAAATTTTTAAACAAAAATTTTAAAGAAATTATGTAGAAAAAATAAGCAAAAAAATCGTTAATTTTTTGTTAAAATTTTAAAAAAATTTTTCGTGTTATTTTTCCGATTAGACCGATAAAATGGCAGTTTTTTATTTTTTAAAATTTTAACAGAAATATTTTAAAAAAATTTTTACTTTATTTTTTAAAAAAATTCCTTATAATTATGTTGTTTTTTAATCAGTAAAAGCACTTTAACTTTTACACTTATGAGGGGTATAAAAATGGGTGAAGAAAAAAACAAAATTATTGACATAAAAAACGTATCTAAAATCTTTGATGATGATACTATTGCTGTCGACAACTTTAACTTCTATGTTAGGAAGGGTGAATTTGTTACATTCTTAGGTCCTTCTGGATGTGGTAAATCTACTACGTTAAGAATGATAGCAGGATTTGAATTTCCTACAAAAGGAGAAATCTTATTGAACGGTAAAGACATTTCCAATGTTCCACCAAATAAAAGACCAATTAATATGGTTTTTCAAAGATATGCATTATTTCCACATTTAGATGTTTTTGAAAATGTTGCATTTGGGTTAAGGCTTAAAAAGATTCCGGTTGAAAAGAAAGATAAAAATGGTAATCCTATATTAAAGATTAATAAAGAAAAAATAAAAGAAATCAAAAACGATATTACAACTTGTAAGAAAAATAAACATTTATCTAAAGAAGAAAAAGAAGAGAAATTAGCTGATTTGAACTCTCAATTAGAATATTATAAGACTCATAAAGAACAAGCTTATAAATATAAAAAATTGACCAATGAAGAAATATCTAAAAAAGTTGCTAGAGCTTTAAAGATTGTTGATCTTGACGCTCTTGAAGATAGAGATGTTACAACTCTTTCTGGTGGTCAACAACAAAGGGTAGCTATTGCTAGAGCTATTGTTAATGAACCTAAAATTCTTTTACTTGATGAACCTCTAGGTGCTTTAGATTTGAAGATGAGAAAAGATATGCAAATCGAATTAAAAGAAATGCATCAAAAACTTGGTATCACATTTATTTATGTTACTCATGACCAAGAAGAAGCTTTAACAATGTCTGATACTATTGTTGTTATGAAAGATGGAGTTATACAACAAATTGGTAAGCCTAAAGAAATATATGATGAACCAAAGAATGCTTTTGTTGCAGACTTTATTGGTGAATCTAATATTTATAATGCTACTATTGTTAAAGATGGTAAAGTTAGATTTTTAGATCATAATTTTGCTTGTGTAGATAATTTTCCAGTCAATGAAAAAGTTGATGTTGTAGTACGTCCTGAAGACGTTAAATTTGATTCATTAGAAAATGGAATGATAAAAGGTAAAATTGTTACTAAGATATTTAAAGGTGTTAACTATCAATATACAGTTATGGTAGGTAAAAATGAAGTCTTAGTAAAAGATACAAGAGAATTTCCATTAAATGAAGAAATCGGTATGAATATTGATAAAGATTCTATTCACATTATGAATAAAGATTTTACTACAAATATTTATACAGATGCTTGGATTAATAATAAGAATCAAGTAATGATTGATGATTTACCATTTGATTGCAATATTACTCAACTTGTACCAGGATCAACTTTAACTGAAGATGGTTATGTTTTAAGCAAAGATAAAAAACATAGATATGACTTTAATGATGCAGATGTTGTAGCAGAAGTTAGTATTGAAAAAATATCTATTGTTGATGATCTTGAAAGTAATGAAGCTCAAGCAATTGGTGAAATTGTTGATTCGGTTTATAAAGGTGATCACTATCAATTGATTGTAAGAACTGAAAATGAAGAAGATTTCGTTTTAATCACACCTTATACATATAACTTAAACGATAAAGTTGGTGTAAATATTAAGAAAGAAGATATTAAACTTCGCCTTAAAAAAGAGGTAAGTTTATATGAAATTTAGATTTCAAAGAAAATATCTTTGCATTCCATATTTTCTATTTTTAATTTTATTTGTAATTTTACCTATTATTTTCATAGTATATTATGCATTTACTGATGGGAATGGTAACTTTACTTGGAATGCTTTAGTTGACTTCTTTACTAATACAAATAAGTTAAATGTATTACTTGAATCTTTAATGTTTTCAATGTTAAATACAATTATTTGTTTAGTAATTGGTTATCCTATTGCGTATATATTATCTAACTCAAAATTAAACAAAAATGCTACTATAGTTATGTTATTTGTTATGCCTATGTGGATTAACTTTGTTTTAAGAACATGGGCTACAAGAGACGTTTTAAACTGGATTGGATTAGGTGGAGGAGATTATCCTTACTTAGCTACAATGATTGGTTTAGTATATAACTATTTACCATTTGTTATTTTACCTTTATATAATGTTATGCTTAAACTTGATAAACAACAAATAGAAGCAAGTTTAGATTTAGGTTGTAATAAATTTCAAGTATTTACTAAATCTATAATTCCTCAATCAATTCCTGGAGTTATTAGTGCTGCTATGATGGTATTTATGCCTACTATGTCAAGTTATGTCATTAGTGATGTTTTAAGTGAAGGAAAGATTGTTTTATTTGGTAACTCAATTTACCTTTCATTTAGTAATAACCAATGGAATGTCGGTTCTTTTATTAGTTTATTCATGCTTCTTTTAGTAGGTATTTCTATGTTAATTAGTAGAAATTTCACTGAAAAAGAAGGTGGAAAGGAGGCTTCAAAATGGTAAAAAAAGTATTAGCTAAAAGCTATGTTTATATCATCCTCCTTTTAATGTATGTTCCTATTATTGTTTTAATGGTATTCTCATTTACAAATAGTGATAATGTTGGTCAATGGAATGGCTTTACATTAGAGCTTTATCCTAAATTATTTAAAAACAAAGATATTATGATAGCAGTAGGAAATACTATTATTATTGCTATTACTAGTGCTTTATGTTCTACATTATTAGGAACTTTAGGTGCAATTGGTACCTATTATTGTAAAAAAAGAACTAGAGCAGTAATTGAAAATGTTACTCAAATTCCTGTTGTTAATAGCGAAATCGTTATTGCACTTAGTTTAACATTTACATTTGTTTTCTTTGGTTGTTATGTATTTAAAACCGAATTATTTAGTTTTTGGACTTTATTAATTGGTCATATAATACTTTCTTTACCATTTGTATACTTAAATGTTAAACCTAAATTAACACAAATGGATCCTAGTTTATATGAAGCTGCAATTAATTTAGGATGTTCCCCTAGACAAGCATTATCAAAAGTTATTATTCCTCAAATTAAACCAGGAATCTTATCTGGATTTATGCTTGCAATTACTTTATCTTTAGATGATTTTATTGTTACAGCATTTACAACAGGTCCAGGATTATTAAATGGAGCAGGTAAAATAACTACTATTTCTACATTTATTCAATCTGTTATTAAAAAGAAAGTAGTTCCTAACGAATTAAGAGCATTAGCAACATTAATATTCTTAATTGTTGTTATTGCTACAATATTAGTTACAGTTTATCAAAAATAT
>CAYNBG010000034.1:0-8143 GCA_964395495.1 uncultured Staphylococcaceae bacterium | reverse complement strand
AAAAATGCTTTATTATCATATAAATTTGATAATCCTTTTTTAAATTTTAAATTTTTTAGTAAAGAAGATATACAAAATGAATTATTTGGGAAAAATAATGATGATGTATTAGCTTTTTCTTTAAAAAATTCCAATCTATCATTAAAAACTATAAAATTATATCTTGAATGTATATTTAAAGGTGCAGATACATCTTCATTTAAAGATTTGGATGATTTTAAAAATTTATTAAAAGATAATGATTATTTAAAAGTTGATAACTCATTTAAAGAATTATTTAAAAATAAAAGAATTAATATTTTTATTTATACTAGTGAAGATTTAGAGATGAATAATATTATTAATATTTTAAATATCAAAGATAATGTGAATTATTATAATTGTTTTGATTTACCTATTAAAACAAAAGAAAATAATGAATATCATGAATTTAAAATGATTGATGATGAAGTTCATTACGCATTACTTTCTATATTGGAAAATATAAATAAATACAAAAAGATTAAAATAGTATGCCAAGACAATGAATTATTTTATTTAAATGTTTTAGCAAATTGTTATAATTTAAAACTTAATAATTTAAATAATAAATTAATTGATAGAATTGAGACTAAATTTATTTTAAAAAATATTAAGAATGGTAATAGTATAAGCGAATCTATAAATTCAGCATTATTAGAAAAACCTGATAATGAATATATTAGTAAAATAAAAGAACTGGATGATTTATTTTCTTTTGATAAATTAAAAGATTCACTCAATGTATTTAAAAGTATTTTAAGTAGTAAAAGAGTTAACAATAAAGAATTTGAAAATGAAATTGATGTAGGAAATAATATAGATTTTGATTTAAATACGACTTATTATCTATTAGGTTGTAGTGAATTAATTATTCCTAATATTATAACTAATAAGTCGATGTTTAGCGAATTAGATAAAGAAAAAATGGGTTTAACTTCTTTAATTGTAGAAAATAAATATAATGAAGATATTGCAAAATTATTTTTAAAGTTTAACAATTTAAAATTTATCTCATTTCACAAAATCGAAGGGAAAGATGTATTAGAAAAATGTTCATTATTTAAAGAATTAAATATTTTAAAAGCAAAGAATGAAATATTTAATTTTGACTATTCTTATAAAGTTTCTAATGCTTATTATTCAAAAAATAAAGAGATATTTAATAAATATGGTGAAGCTAGTGAATTTTATTTAAATTATAAGAATTTTATAGAAAATAAAGGATCTATTTATTCATATAAAGACTTTGATAATACTTTTAAAGGGATATCTAGAAAAAATGATGGGAAAAATCGTTACAGTTATTCTAGTATCAATTCCTATTTTAAATGTCCGTTTTCTTATTATTTAAATAGAGTTTTAAAAATAAAGGACAATGAGACAACATTTTCTTTAAAATATGGTAATTACGCTCATAAAATATTAGAAAAAGTTTATGATAATGATTTTGATTTTTTTGATGAGCAATTGAATGCTTATTTTGATGAAAATCATATGTTTATTTTTACAGATAAAGAATTATGTTTTGCTAATAAAAAAGATAAGAATTTAATTAACGCTATTGATCTTATTAGAAAAAGGAAAGATGAAACAAATATTACTAAAACTTGGTCAGAAAAAGAGATTAGCGTTGATATTACAGATAAAATTAATTTTAATGGTAAAATAGATTCAATTGTTGAAATCGATAATAAATATTTAATTGTAATTGATTATAAAACAGGAAATACATATGATTCTTTTAGTAGAAAAACTTTTAAATATGGAATAGGTCTTCAATTACCAAGTTATTCATTTTTAATTAAAAATGATAATGAATTTAAAAGAAAAAATATTGTAGGTCTTTATATTCAACCATTAAAAGGTGCTTCAATTATTAAACCTAATGATAAAGAATATTTATATAAATTAAGATTACAAGGAATATCTATTGATGATTTAGATATTATTGATAGATTTGATCCTTCATTAAAAACTAATTTAAAATCTAATTATATTGATTTAAGCATTACTACAAAAGGTAATTTTTATAAAGGAGAAAAAACTCAATCTAGTGAAGTATTAGCTTCTTTTCCTAAAGAAGTTAAAAATATGATTATAAAAGCCGATAAAAATATAAGAAAAAATGAATTTGATATTGCTCCAGTTAAAATTATTGATAAAAGTACTAGTAAAATAATTAATGATGATGTTTGTACATATTGTCCTTATAAAAATATATGTTTTAAAAATGAAAAGAATTATAAAGAAGTAATAATAGAAGACGAAAAGGAGAGTGAATAGTATGAGTGATAAATTAAATGTTGAACAACAAAAAGCTATTGACGCTCCTATTCAAAACATTTTAATTAGTGCTGGAGCTGGTAGCGGTAAAACTAGTGTTTTAACTAAAAGAATTTGTAAGCAATTAACTGATAAAAGTAATAAAGATTTAACAATTGATAAATTTTTGATTGTTACATTTACTAATAATGCTGCTAAAGAAATGAAGGGAAGAATAAAAAAGGCATTAAAAGATGCTGGGGCTTCAAATAATCAAATAGCAAAAGTTGATTTAGCTCATATTGAAACATATGATGCTTTTAGATTATTTTTAATTAATAAATATGGTTATAAAATCGGCATTAATAATGAAGTTTCTATTGCATCAGATGATATTATCTCTGTTAAAGTTCATAATATTATTAAAGAAGTTATTGATGAAGAATTTAAAAAAGAAGAGAATTATGAGCTAAATAATTTGATTGAATTATATTGTGATAGTGATGAATCTTTTATTGAAAATTTTATTTATAATGCTTATTTAGAATTATCTAAAAACGAAAATGTTGATTCTTTTATTAAGCATTATAAATCAAATTTTTTACAAGATAATGTTATTAAAAACTATGTAGATAGTTATGAAAAAGATGTTAAAAATAGAATAAGAAATACTTTAAATTTAATAGATACAATATCAGATAATAAATTGATTTTTAAATTAAATTCTACATTTGCAAATTTAAAAACAGAACTTAATAATGGTTTAGAATCTTTAACTCATTGCATGAAGCAAATAAGTTTTAAGGGCTATTCTAGTAAAAGTTTAGATGAATCTGATAAGGAAATATATACAAGAATTAAAGAAGAGATTAATTCGATAAAAAATGAACTTGTTGAATTAGATTATAAGGATGCTGGTTTTAACTATACTGACGTATGGGAAAATACAAGACTTGTGCCATATCTATTGGATTTAACAAAAAAAGTATATGATTTAACACTTAAATTTATGTTAGACAACAATATTTTAACGTTTAGTTTAGTTGAAAAATTATCTAATAAGTTAGTAGTAGAGAATATTGATATTGCTCAAAAATTAAAGGATGAGTTTGATGTTATTATGATTGATGAATTCCAAGATACATCAAATTTACAAGAACAATTTATTAATGCGTTCTCTAAAAATAATGTTTTTATGGTTGGTGATGTTAAACAATCGATATATGGTTTTAGAAATTCTAATCCTCGTATTTTTACTAATAATTATAAATGGATTAAAACTAATAAAAAACCTGGTCAAGTAATTGATATGAACACAAATTATAGATCTAGAAAAGAAGTATTAGATTATATCAATTCAGCTTTTAGCAATTTAATGAAAAAAGATGTAGGTGATATAGATTATGTAAAAGAACATATGATTATTTCTGGAAATGATGGTTTAAACAGTATAAAAGACGAAAATAGCGAATACGGTTTTTCAATTATTAGTAGTGATGTTAAAGATAAAGTAATTGATAAATATGAATACGAGGCTAAATGTGTCGTTAATGATATAAAAAATAAAATGGAGAATAAATATCAAGTTGCTTATTTTGATAAAGAAAAAGGATGGTCTTTAAGAGATTGTAAATATTCTGATTTTGCAATTTTATGTAGAAATACAACCGGGATTGTAGATGCTTGTAGAAAATATTTTTCTGAATCTGGTGTCCCTTTAAATGTTATTGGGGATGAAAGTATAAAAGAAAATATTGCGGTAATTATGCTTTCTCAAATTGTAAAAGTTATTGAAAACATTAACTATAAACCTGATGAAGAAGAATTGAAAATGCTTTATGTTTCTATTGTTAGAGGATTTTTATTTTCTAAATTGGATAATGATATTTATGTAGAAATAACTAATAATGATTATAAAAATAGTGATGAGTTTCACTTATTGTTAGACGTAGCCAATTACGAAAAAGAAAATACTTTATATGATACTTTAATGTATATTATTAATAAATTTGATTTTATTGAAAAACTTCCAAGTGAAGGTAATGCTATAAAATATTTAGACATGATGAGTGTCTTCTTAGAGAAGCTAAAGATGATGGATAAATTAAATTATAACTTAAGTGATTTTGTTGACTACTTAGATAATATTGATCAATATGATATAGAAATTTCTACAACATCAACTAGTGATTCAAGTGATGCAGTTGTACTTGAAACGATGCATAAATCAAAAGGATTACAATATAATATTTGTTACTTTGTTGGTCTTGATGTAAAAACTTTTAAATCTGATAAAGGTCCATGTGTATATTCAAATAAATTTGGTTATTGGCTACCAACTTTAATTCTGGGAAAATCCTTATTTTTAGCATATAAAAACATTTTTACAGAGAAGGAAGAAATAGAAGAGGCCGTTAGAGTTTATTATGTTGCTTTAACAAGAGTCATTGAACAAGGGATATTTGTTAAGCCTTTAAAATATAATGATGAAAATATTAGTTTATATAGCCTTTATGATTGTTCAAAATATTATGATTTTATTCATTTTGGACCTAAACTTTCTGAATATAATGTTGATTTTAAAGAGACTAATGAAAATGTAGCAAATGATAGTGTAGCTAATGATTTTGAGATTAAAAATATAAAGATTGATTATATTCCATTAAAAGAAAAAGGTCATGCTAGTATCAATCAAAATAAGATAGTTGATGAAAACATTAATAAATTAACTGAATTTGGTACTCATATGCATTTACTTTTAGAAGTCATCGATTTTAAAAATCCTGATTTAAATTTTATAAAGGATAGTCATGAATTGTATTTAGTTAATAGATTTTTAAAATCAGATTTATTGAAAGATATAAATAAAGCTACAATTTTTAAAGAGTATGAGTTTATTGATGAAGAAAATAATATTGATGGTATTATTGATTTAATGCTAGTATATGATGACCATATCGATATTATCGATTATAAACTTAAAAATATTGATGAAAATAAATATGGTAAGCAATTAGAAGTTTATAAAAATTATGTAACAAAAGTATTTAAGAGAAATGTACATTGTTATTTGTTCTCTTTAATAGACGGGATTTACAATGAAATTTAATATTTTATTAATATTAAAATAAAGGAATTTGTTATAGAATATTAAATATGAAAGTTAATCCGATTACAAAAGAAGAGTTTATCTCTGTATTAAAAGATTTAAAAGCACCTGAAATTGTTGATAGCGACTATACTTTTGAGGTTTACGAAGCTTGTTGCGGGGCAGTTGAAGAAGTTAGTAATTTATCACCATTAAATCAATTTACTCCGATAAATCATATTGCGTTAATTCTTTACATTATTAACGAATATCTTTTCATGGTTCAAAATAAAGCAAAAGATGTTCCTAATTTTAAAGAAGATGAAGAATTATTTAATGATTTAGCTAGCAAATGTGCTGATAAATATATAACAAATGAACAATTAAATTACAAAAGTGGTTCTTTTTTAAATAGATTTAATCCTGCTATTTCAACACTTGAATTATATTCTAATTTTATTTTGAGAAGTTTAGAAGCATATAATCCTCAAAATAATAGAGCAAATAAATTAGTTAAAGATATGCTTGAAAAAGCATTTAAAATGATTAAATGTATTGATTCTTTATTGATTCAAGGATTTGAAACTGAAGCTTTTTCAACTTGGAGAACACTTCATGAAAATGAATGTATTTTAATTTGCTTAATCAAATATCCAAACGAATTATTTAAACTTTATTTTAAACATACTACCTATGCTTTAGCTTATAGAGGGCAAATTAAATCTAAAGAAGAAACAGATAAAATTTTTGTTCAAATTAAAGATGAGATGAAGCAATATGATCTTAAAAGTAAAGATATGAAAAAATATATCGAATATGGTTATCTTTTTGGTGTTCCTGGTGCTAAGTTAAATGAAACATTTAAACTTAATTTTAGAGATGGTGTAGAAAATGTTGCTGGACTATCTTCTTATAGTAAAGTATACGAAACAGCAAGCGAAATAGCTCATTCTTCACCTTTGCTTTTATATAGTAGAAGAGATTACTTTTTTAATTTAACAATATTAAATTTATATGAAACATTTTTTAGACTTGAAAAAATATTCTCAAGTTTATATTCATCTTATATTAATGATAGTGATCTTAAAAAATACATTCAGTTAAGAAATACATATTTAAAACAAATAAATTTGGTGTATGAAAGACTTAAAAATAATTTTATTGCTCAATTTGGAAGTAATAAAGAGAATAAAGAAGAAAACAAGGAAAATGAAAAGGAAGAATAAATCTTCCTTTTTCTTTTAATTAAATTCTTTTGAATCTCTATAGCAGCTTCCACCAATAAATTCTTTTAGTAATGAATTGCATGGAACCCATTTTTCATCGATATCGACAAAATATTTTAACAATTTAATAAGACGTTCAGCATCTGTTCCAAATTCTCCATCTTTATCGATCTTATTAAGAATTGGTAAAGCGTATTTTTTAAGAACACATAATTCATAATTTAAGAAACTATCGAATACATAGTTAGCATATTCTTGAGTTTTATAAATCCATTTAAATTCACCTTTTCTAACATTTGGCCACATCTTTAATGTTTCTTCTGCGCTAGCTCCACGATATTTATAATCTCTAACCATACGCCTAATTAATCTAATATCTGTTAATGAGATTGGATTTTCATTATCTACATTGATTTGTGCTTGAGGAGAGATGTAAATTTTAAATTTTAAATACTTTGGAATTGATGCAGTCATTTCTGTGCTTAAAGCATGGATACCTTCTATAATGATAGGATCATGAGGGCCAACTTTTAATTTTCTTTCAAATAATCTTTTATTTAACTTAAATGAATAAGTTGGAACACAAACTTCTTCTCCTTGAAGTAATTTGTTCATATCCTCATTAAATAATTTTACATCTAATGCATCAATAGATTCAAAATCATATTCACCATTTTCATCTTTAGGAATTTCTTCTCTAATTTTATAATAATCATCTAAAGAAATTCTAACAGGAGTGATTCCTCTAGAAATCAATTCCATAGTTAATCTATCAGCAAAAGTAGTTTTGCCGCTACTAGAAGGACCAGCAATACAAATAAGCCTAATATCATCGATATTTTCTTGTATTTTAGCACCTAATTCTGAAAGCATTCTGTTGTGTCTATTTTCACACATATTGATTAACTTAACAGCTTCTGGTGTTTCAATATGTTCATTGATACCACTAACTGTAGATAAATTAACTAAATTACCCCATTCTTGAGCATGAGTTAAAGTATCTCTAAATGTAGGTTCATCATTGAATGGAGGGATTTTACCATCAAATTCACTTCTTGGATATTGAATTAAAATACCATTTGAATAAGAAAGAAGTGAGAATGTTTTTAAATAGCCAGTTGAAGGTACCATTTTTCCATACATATAGTTATAATACCCGTCACATGAATATAAATGGACAGTTTTTTCTGGTCTATATTTTAAAATCCTTTCTTTATCATATAATTCTAATTTTTTATAAAGTTTACTAGCTTCACTATTAGATAAAATAAGTCTTTCAAATTTGTAGTCTTTTTCAACTATTTCCCTCATTTTATCTTCAATTGATTTAACCATATCATTTGTCATGATTTTAACGTTGCCATCGATATCTTGAGCAAATATACTTCTAGAAATAGAATATGTCATTTTAAATTTAATATTAGGATAAACTAAATGACATGCCATTGAAAAAAGAAAACGAATTCCTCTTTCATAAATTCCCATTGCATCATGATCTTTGACGGTTAAAAATTCTATTTTAGCAGGGTAGTAGACATCATAATCT
>CAYNBG010000033.1:0-8242 GCA_964395495.1 uncultured Staphylococcaceae bacterium | reverse complement strand
CAAAGTTTTTTATCATCAGTGAATGTTGCGTTAGCTCCATCAATAACTTTTGTTAAGAATTCTTTTGGAGTAGTTGATAAGTCAACTAAAACATTTGCGCCTCTTAAAGCATTACCGATTTCATTGAGTGTTGAATTAATAGTTAAGTTTGCGCCTTTTCCAGTAGTAGTAGCGATTAAACGATCATCGTCTGTTAAATTATCTAATGCAGCCATTTTAATCTTTGGTGTGTCTTTTGCGAAGTAATACCAAGCAACACCGCCACCCATGAATGAAACATCGAGGTCTCCATTAACAACTTGTGTTGCTAAAGATGGTCCGGCACCAACTGTAACTTCAACTTTAACACCTTCATCTGTGAAGAAACCTCTGTTATAAGCAGAATAGCCAGCTCCAGCACCTAAGTTAGCATGTAAACCAACTCTAACGACTGGTAAATTTGAATCATCAGTTGATCCGCCGCAACTAACGATTGAGCCTGCTGTTAAACCAACAGCACATACTGCGACTAATAAATTAATTTTTTTCATTTTGTTCTCCTTTATTATTGTTTAATTTATTTAACAAATTTTCATTTGTTTTAGCTTAATTAATGTCTTGAACTATTAAGATACATCTTGTAGACAACATCCCAAATATAGTTTCTATATTCTTGGAATTTTGGTTCAAGTTTTGTAGCTTGAGTTCTAGGGTAAGGAAGATCGATATTAATAATTTCTTTTACTTGGCCTGGTCTAGCGCTCATAATAATGACTCTAGAAGCAAGTAATACACATTCATCAACATCGTGTGTAATAAAGAAACATGTTTTTCTTTCTTTTTCCCAAGTTTTTAATAAATCTTCTTGAAGTTGTGATCTTGTTTGAGCATCAAGAGCACCAAATGGTTCATCAAGAAGTAAAACTTCACTATTTAGCGCATAACCTCTTGCAATAGCTACACGTTGTTTCATACCACCAGATAATTCTTTAGGGTATTTGTTTTCAAAACCATTAAGTTGAACCATATCGATATATTTTCTTGCGATAGCTTCTCTTTCAAGTTTTGTATATTTTGCTTTTTTCATTAATGGTACTTCATTACCATTTTCATCCGTTGTCATGACTTGTTCAAATTCACCGGTTTCTTTGTTCTTCTTAACAACTGGAACCATATGTTTAATGAACTTTGTAGAATACATGACGTTCTTTTTAACTGTTAACCAAGGGAATAAAGCGTATTGTTGGAAGATAACACCTCTATCTGGACCAGGTCCAAGAATTGGTCTTCCATGAATTGTAGCTTCACCTTCTGTAGGTTGTTCAAGTCCTGCAATAATATTTAATAAAGTTGTTTTACCACATCCTGATGGACCAACAACGCAAATAAATTCATTTTTTCTAATTTGGAGATCGACACCATTTAAAGCGATAACATCATCTCCGTTTTGAACAGGGTAAACTTTTCTAACACCTTTAATATCAATAACAACTTCGTTTTCGTTTTCCATAATTATTTACCTCTTATATTATTTCCACCTTGTTAATCGTTTTTCGATTAATAATAAGATTTTATCAAGTAAAATACCACAAAGACCAAGAACAATAATACCCATAACAGCATTATCCATTCTTAATTCATTACCTTGATAGTTAATGAATGAACCTAATCCGTATTTTGTACCAGTAAGTTCGGATGCAACAAGAGTAGTCATAGCAGCACCAACACCAAGTCTCATAGCTGTTAAAATAAATGGGAATGAACTAGGAACGATAACACCCATAAATAAGTTTCTATCTCTAGCACCAAATGTATAAGCGGCTTTAACTAATGTTAAATCAACGTTTCTAACACCTTGATAAATTGTAACAGTCATTGTTAAGAAACAAGCTAACCAAATAATGAAATATTTAGGTGCTTCACTACCAAATTGAGTAAATGCAGCAACAACGATAGGGACATAAGCAATAGGTGGAATACATCTCATAAATTGAATAAATGGATCTAAGAATGCTCTAACAGGTTTATACCATGCCATAATAAATGCTACAGGGATGGAAGTGATAAGAGCGATACCATAACCAACCAAAACACGTTGCATAGAATATCCTAAATGTTGCCATAAGAATGTATTTTTACGACCAGCCATATCAATAAATCTTTGAAGAACAGTCCATGGGTCTGATAACCAACTTGTGCCTCCAGTTTTACTTTGGATAAATGCATATAACCACCAAATAAAAATTACAAATATAACGCCAGCTAAACCAACCAATGCAGTTTTCCAACCTTTCCATAAAGTAAAATCTTTCATCTTTTTAGGTCCGCTAGTAGCAGCATCATTTACAGGTTTTGATAAGGAAGAAACATCAACACGAGAAATTTCTTCTTCTTTTTTTGCTTCGTAATCTTGAATAAATTTAGGTTTTGCTAATTTTTTCATAAATTTATTTCTCCTTATTTTGTTAAATCTTCAGGAATACCAATTCTAGCATCCTTATGTTTTTGTAATAAAGAAGCAGGGAAGTCGATTGAACAAGGGCCAAATGATGCTCTTCTTACAACTGATTTATGCCAATCTCTAAAACAATACAATCTAATTTTTTTACTATTTAAGATTTGTTTTAATCCAATAGTAACACAATATTTAGGCATTAAATAGTATGCTCCGTTATATTCGTCCATCGAATTGACAACTCTTGTTTCTTCTGAGATTTTTTGAACTCTCACTGTTGAGTTAATAAATTCTTCTTCAGAAATGTTTTCTCCTTCAAATGGAGGTTCGTTAAATGCCATATGTCCAGTGATACCAATACCACCAAAGCAAATATCAACTCCACCATGTTTTGCAATAACTTCATCAATATATTTAGCATTGTCTTTAGTAGGGAAGATTCTTTGAGATTCATCCATAATTAAATCTTTATCAATTTTATTATAGCATTTTTCATACATAATATGTTTAAATGACAAAGGATCATCAATAGATAATAATTCCATATTTTCATCTAAGTATTCATCCATATTAATGAATGTAACATTTTTTAATGAAATTTTATTTGCGTTAACCATATCTACAAAATATGGATATTGACCAACTGGTCCTAATGGGCAAATGAATAAGGTTTTCTTGTTGTTTTTGTTATTTTCAACAATACAATTAACCATTTCACAAGCCATTGATAAGAATGTAGCTTCTTTAGATGCAAAGACATCAATAGGTACATTACCGTGTTTTATGTCTTCACCTTTAATAGATAAGAATTTTTTGTCTAACATATTATTTAAACTCCTTTGAATCTTTCATACATAAATGAACACTAGGACGTTTAAATGTCATAGGTAAGACTAAGATATTTGGGTTTTCTCCAACATATTTTTTAGCGTCAGCTAATGCTTCCATTACACTAGATCTTGTTTTCATACCCATCTCTCTAGCAGTACCAGGTGCTTTTGCTCCAACAATATAAACTGCTTTACAATCTCTTTCAGCAATATGAGCACAAGAGATCATTGAGAAAGCGTGATATGGATGAAATGCGTAATTAAATCTATACATATCAAAATATTTTTGATTATTTGTAACCTTATAATATTCTTCAATTTCAGGAAGTGTATTACCATGAGTTTGGAAGTAGTCGTAAACTTCTTTCATAGCAGGGAATTCATCATCTCCAAAGTCTCCATCACATTGAGCTAAAGCGATAATAACTGGATTGTCGCTCATTACACGTTTAAGTCTAATAACTTGAGCAGAAATAGCTTGTTCGACTAAAATTGGGTTTCTACCTTGTCTTGTACCATATTGGAAATCATTTGGTAAACCAAATACGATAACATCATATTTTTTATCAGCCCATTTAACATAAGTTCTTTTATCTGCTATTTCCCATGATAATGGTTCAATTAATTTTGCATAACCTGCAAAAATTGCGATTTGATGTGAGAAACTATCTAATACAGCATCAACTGTAAAGAATTTTTTGCCCATACATTTTTCCATCCAATCACCAATAGCATCAAATTTTTGTCTCATTAATGAATGTGATGTAACAGGAACAAAATCATCTCTATGCATAACTGCAGGGCAGTGGTGGGAAGAAATACATTCCCAGTTTGAAATACCAGTAGCACAGTGTTTATATCCGCCACTATATCCACCATAAGGATTTCCTTGGACATGTCCAATTAAGAAAGCGATATCTGCATCATATACATATTTATTAATAACAACTTTAGCACCAAATTTAGGTTCGTTACCTAAATCAACTAAATGATCCCAATCTTCTGAATCGTGGTTGATAATTTGACCTTTATCGTAAAATCTATCAAAAATTTCATCACCTAAAATTCTTCTAATTTCTTCTGGTTTATTTTTTCTATGTAATCCGTTTGAACAGATTAACATAATGTCTTTTTCTTCAGCACCAGCTTTTAAACATTCATCAATAATAAGTGGGATAGCTGTTTTTCTGTGTGAATCTTCTTGAAATCCACCTTTGACTTTATCAGGGAAGACAATGACAATCTTACTTCCTTTATGAACTTGTTTAGAAATTGGATCAACACCAATTGGATTTAATATAGCTTTTAAAGTTTCGCCTTTAACATCATCTAATCCTTTTGGATCTTTAACAGTAACACCTGTTTCGAAAACATCAACATTCTTATCAGGTAATGTTACGTTAACTTGACCATCTCCGTATTCTAATTTAATTTCCATTTTTATAAACCTTCCTTATATGTTTTTACTATTTCTTTAAAATCTTCTAAATTGAAACCAAAGTCTTTTCCAAATCTTGTTAAGGCAATTAAGCCTCCATCAAGTTCTTTAATTGAAGCAATCATTTTAGCGTTTTCAACTTTAAGACCGCCTCCATAAACGACTTCAACATTGACTATTGATTTAATAAATTTAGCAATATCTTCAATATATTCTTTATCTGGTGGTATTTTACCAGGCCCTATTGCCCAAACAGGTTCGTAAGCAATAGTAATATATTTTAAATCTACATCCTTAAGACCAACTTCGATTTGTTTTCTTAAGACATCATATTTATGATCTTGTTCTTCGGCTTTTTCACCAATACAATAAAGAACTTTCATTCCTTGTTTTGTAGCCATTTTAACTTCTTGGTTAAGAATTGTATTTATATCTCCATTACTTCCGCCTAATGACATGATGTAACTTAAATGTTTTCTTTCTTCGCAATGTCCAATTAATGCATCTTTAACACCGAGACTTACCATTGATTTAGCAGTTCTAAATGTTGTAAATGCTCCAAAATTATGTCCTTCTTCAACATCATCATAATGAACGCCTTGACATCCGATTCTAGTTTTGTTTGCAACTTTAATCGAAGGTATTAAATTAGATTCTTGAAAATAAATGACATAATTGAAATCTTCAAGTTTTTCAATGTATTTAGTAATTTCGGTTCCATATGTTTCAAAATCACCAATATTATTGACACCACCTAAACTTTTAGGTACATCAAATCTTTTTAAATTTAAATATATAGTTTTCATAATGTAAGCCCTTACATTGATTAATTTAACAAGAAAATAAGTCAATATCAATAAAATAATTTCGTTTTTATAAAAATATTTTTATTTTATTTTTGAATGCAATAAATAACACTTTCGAACGAAACATTTTTAAAGTTTTTAACTTGTTAAGAAAAATAAAACGAAAATAAATGAAAATAATTTAAGTTTCGTTTTGTAAGTAAAAAATTTCGTTTTATTTTTCAAAACGAAAGTATATAATATATTTGTTGAGGTGATATATTATGAATAAAAGACAATCAAGTATAGTTAATTTGGTGAATTCAAGTGGGAAAATTTCAGTAACACAATTATCAGAACAATTAGGTGTAAGTGAAGTCACTATTAGGAAAGATTTAAATTTATTATCTAATTATGGGATCATAATTAGGCAACATGGTTTTGCTATTAAAAAGAATAGTGTAGATATAAGAAATAGATTATCAGTAAATTATGATATAAAGTGTAGAATTGCAAAAAGGGCAGCAGAATTAATTGATTTTAATGAAACTGTCATTATTGGCAGTGGATCAACATGCGCTTTATTAGCTGAAGAAATAGCTAGAACTAAGCCTAATGTTACAATTATTACACATTCAATTTATATTGTTGAACATGCTTCTAAATTAGGAAATAATAGAATAATTTTGTTAGGTGGAGAATACCAAAATGATTCTCAAGTTATGGTTGGACCTTTAGTTAGATTGAATGCTAAACAATATTTTGTCGATAAAATATTTATTGGTACAGATGGATTTGTTAAAAATATTGGCTTTATGGGAAGTGATTCACTTAGAAGTGAAGCAATAAAAAATATGGCTGAATCAGCTAGAAAAATAATTATGTTAACAGATTCTTCAAAGTTTGATAAAAGAGGTATTTTGGTTCAATTTTCACAAAATAGTGTATCTAAGTTAATTACTGATAAATATATAAGCAAAGAATATTATTCCTTCTTCAAAGATAAAGGAATTGATTTTGAGATGGTAGATTAATTTTTTAAAATAGTTATAGACATAACAAAACTTTTGCTTTCATTAGGGTCTAATTTGTTAATATAGGCCCTTTTTGTTATATCTTTTTCTTCGTTTATATATGAAGCGATACCCCACCAAGGTTCAATACATACAAAATTATTTGATGCAGGATTTTGCCAAATTGCAAAAAGTGGAGAATTAAATTCATATATAAATCTATGAGTTAATGTTACTAATTTTACTTCGCTGGTTTCATTTTTAAATACCATTGTGTCGTATTTAGCAAATATATCTGGTGTTAATTTAAATTTATTTACAACAAATTTTGATTCGTTTAAATCAATTAATCCATTTGATAATTTAAGTATTTTATTATTATTTTTTAAGTCGATATATGTAGATGAATTTGTTTTAATGCCTAAATGATTTCCAATTGAAAAATACATTGTTTTATCATCTAAATTAAATACATTAAACATTAAAATGTATTTATCATCTTTAAGTTTATAGTTGATTTCTAGTTTGAATTTAAATGGATATACTTTTAAATCTTCTTCAGTAGAAACGTAAGTAGCTACTAATTCAGTATTTGATTTTTTATTAAAAGAAAGTTTTTTGTTTCTAATAATTCCATGTCTTGTAGGAACATTATAAGTAAAATTATTAAAATTATATTCATATTGACCGATTAATGGGAAAATCATTACATCTTGAAAAGGCCAACCTCCATCATCAAGTTGATGGATTAATTCTTGATTATTTGATAAATCGATAATAGAGGTTAAATTTCCTCCAATTTCGTTGATACCAATTTTAAACTTTTCGTTTTCAATAAATTCCATACATAACTCCTTAAACTTTCGTTTGAAATTATAAGGCTTTAAAAAGCCTTTTTATTGTTTTTTACATAATTAAGTATGCTATAATTAAAATAGTTTTTAAAGGAGAATTATAACTATGATTTTTAAAAACGCTAAGATTCTTACTGAGGATGGTTATATTCAAGGCGAGATAGATTTTAATGATAAAATTGTTAATATTTCTAAAGATACTGATAAAAAAGGGGTAGATTATTCTAATAAATTAATTTTACCTGGATTAATTGATATTCATACTCATGGTGCTGCTGGATATGATTTTAACAGTGCTAAATCTTTAAATGAGATGCAAAAGATTATTGATTTTTATATTTCTCATGGCGTTACTAGTGTTTTACCTACTTTATTAACTGATACTGATGAAATTTATTTTTCTAAACTTGAAATGATATACGAATTATCAAAAACAAATCCTGTTATTAAAGGTATTCATATTGAGGGACCATTTTTAAGTAAAGAATATAAAGGAGCTCAACCTGAAGAGTGTTTACAACCTTTAAAGATAGAAAAATTTAATGAATATCAAAAACACGCTCATGGATTAATTAAATATATTACAATTTCTCCTGAAAAAGATGGATGCGAAGAATTTATAAAAGAGCTAGTAAAACAAGGGGTTATTGTCTCTTTAGGACATTCTGGAGCAACATTTGATCAAGCAACTATTGCAGTTAAAGCAGGGGCAAAAAATTTTACTCATGTAATGAATGCTATGGCTCCAATTCATCAACATAAACCATCAATTTTAGCTGCAGCATGGTATTATGATGATTGTTATAACGAAGTAATTACTGATGGGGTACATGTACATCCTGAAATGGTTAAGTTTATAAGAAAAATAAAAGGCAAAAACAAAATGAT